>JAFUUN010000083.1 GCA_017477855.1 Rickettsiales bacterium
CCCCGCGCAACAATCTATCAACTAATCAACATCTCCCCAAAACACCCTCCACTGGCATTTGAAATATACAAAAACCTCCTCCGTGCACGCGTAATTGCCACATACAACAACCTGATTTCTTCCAAATCACGCTTGTTCTGTTTAGCTTCTATTTCCGCAACAAGCTGCTCGTTATCAAACCTCTCATTGGCAGCCGCCCCTTGATTATACCAAAATGTTCCATCGTTGAAAAAGATACACTTATTTCCACCCGTTGAACCTCTTTCCTCCAAATCCAAGAGCACAACATTGTCAAATTCAAGCCCCTTCACACCATGTATTGTACTAAAATATATCCCATCATCTGCACGTGCGTCTTTGTCTTTATACTCATCATTGTCAACATATTGCAAAAAGCCACGCAAATTATAATCCTGCCACTCCTCTGTTTTAGTGTATTCCGCAATCATTCGCCCCAGCAGGCCGACATATTGATTATATGTATTAATCTTCTCCTTTTCAAGGAATTGTTTTATTTTGATAAGAATATTTGTCAGCGTCATCTCCTGCATTTCAAGGATGTCATTTAGGAATGTGTAAATCTTCTTCAATCGTTCGTTCTGCCAGCTACGAATTTGCAAGCTCTCAAATAGTGTCTCCGTGTGATTTTTTATCTCCTCAATGTCGGTATCTGTCAGATTGAAAAACTCACTTTTCAGCAGACATGCCAAGTTCATGTCATCGTTTTGTAAAATCGCAAACTTGAATATAGTCAGCAGGTCAAAGAAGTAGATGCACTTTGTGGCAATGTCTGGGGACAAATTCACATTATCAACAAGCTTTTGAACTTCCCACAGAATATCATATGCAAAGCCGTTTTTACTACTTCTCTTTGGCACAATTATTGCCGTTGAACCCTTTTGGGCGTTGTAGAAATCTACAATCTCATCTGCAATCATGATAGCATTTGAATTGTCCTTTTTCTGCTGTTCTATCTCCTTCTTTATGCGATCAACCCAATCCTCTTGGTCATTTTTGTCCCGTTTTAAGTCATATTGCTTTTTAATAATGGCATCCTTTTGCTCGGGCAACTTTGCATTTTCTTCACTGACATTGTGCTTGATGTTATATTCCTCTCCAACATTAAATGCCAACTTCTGCTGATTGAATATGTCATCAACAAATTGTAATATTTCCCTGCATGAACGGTATGATGTTGTGAGTTCTTCATATTGCAGTGGGCTGTTTGTCTTTGCAAGCAGTGTTTCAAACTTTTGCTGATATTCAAAATAGTTATCCAGATTTGCACCTTGAAAGCTATAAATTGACTGTTTTTCATCACCGACAACGAAGATAGAACATGGCCGTTGATTTTTTAGTTTGCTCTCAACATATGAGTAAATAATCTTCCAGCTGATTGGATTGGTATCCTGTGCTTCATCAAGCATGATGTGCTCATAGCTCTCATCTTGCAGACCGTGCTCCTTTGCAAATTTCATTGCCTCGTAGAGTATATCATCATAGCTTATGACATTCATTTCCTGCTTGAACTGTTTGTATAGCGTCAACACCTTGCGCGCTATTTCAAGCACCGCCAGATTGGTTGAGATATATTCAAACTGTTGCTTTTTGATGAAATATTCTTGCAGTTTGCGATAAAACATCTCACTTGGTGCCTTTGGAACCCTCTTCCTTGGCGTACCTTTGAGCGTCATCACAACATCATACCAATTTGCAAAATCATACACATCATTGGCGTTGTCGGTGATTTTCTCCAAAACATCTTTTGACTGGAACTTTAATGCTCTTTGCACTTCGCTCTCATATTTTTTCACCATTCCCTCCGTTATGCGTGGGACATATCGCGGTAGCAAATCATCTGCGGCGGCATTATCAAATAGCTCTAAAAACGAGTTTTGGTTATCTATAATCTCAAAAATTAAGCGCCGCAACTCACTCACGGGCGTATTTTTTGACAGCACAGCAATGCTCTCGTCATCTTTTAACTGATATGTAATTCTATTCGCCAATTTTGACTTCTGCCGATAATCACTGTTTATTATGCTTGTGTCCTTTTTCAAGAGGTTGTGTTTGATCAGCAAATCTTGACAAAAAGAGTGAATTGTCATGATTTTCAGCTCCTTATCCTGCAAACTCGTCCGCTCGCGTTTTATCCTATTCTTCATTTCCAGTGCCGCCGCATTGGTATATGTTATACACAAAATCTGCCAAGGTTTTACGCCACTGTCAAGCAACTCATTATATCTTCTAATCAGTCGTGTTGTCTTTCCACTTCCTGCATTTGCTCTTATCCAAATATTGCTACTCTCTGCCATAACTACGAGAATACTTTTGCCAGTTCATCATCAATGTCTGGTTCCATGTTTTCTGGCTCCGTGATAGCTTCTACCTGTGCCGGTTGCGGTGTTGAACTTGCGGTTCTGTTTGCACTTTTCCTATATTCTGCCAATACACTTTCTGCCTGCGCGCTGTTTGCTGCATTACTAAATAACACATGTTCTGGATCAAAATATAAATGCACCGTACCAATTTGTCCGTTTCTATTCTTAGCAACAATCACCTCAGCTAAATTCTTGATTTTATCATATTTCTTCAACCATGCCGCATGCATTTCCTTGTCGTTGTCGTCAGAGTTTTCATGCAGTTTTGGCTCTTTTCTTGCCTCATAATATGCCTCTCTGTAAAGCATCATGACAATGTCGGCATCCTGCTCTATTGTTCCACTTTCACGGAGGTCTGACAGTTGCGGACGTTTATCTTTTCTGTCTGCACCCTCCACCGCACGGGACAACTGCGACAGTGCAACAACTGGAATATCAAGCTCCTTTGCAATAGCTTTCAGTGTGCTTGTTATTTCTGCAATTTCAAGGACACGGTTTGCATTTCCCTTTGATGGACGCAACAGTTGGAGATAGTCAATAAATATCGCGCAAATGTTGTATTTACGTTTGAGATACCTTGCTCGTGAGCGAAGCAGTGAAATATTCAACGCCGGCGTATCATCAATAAACATTGGCAACTCACCAACCTCCGACATGATATTTTGTATTTCCAGCCACTCTACATCGGAAATCTTCTTGTTCTTCTCCACAACTTCGCCGAACTCATCCTTTGCATCATATCGCCCAGTGTGGATTGTCTTTGTACTATATTTTGAGCGCATGGAGACAATACGTGCGGCCAGTTGTTCACCTGACATTTCAAGTGAGAATACTGCTACGCCTGATTTGTCTTCCTTCTTTTTGGCCTCTTTGTTGAGTATATTTGCAGCATTCAGCGCCATGGCTGTCACAAGCGCGGTCTTACCCATTGATGGACGCGCCGCAATGATAATCAAATCGCCCTTTTGAAACCCACCCGTAATCTGGTCTATGTCTGTGAAATCTGTCCTTACTCCCTGTATTGCTTTGCTGCTCTTGCGTGCACGCTCCAACTTGTCCTTCAAGATTGATGTATATTTCCCAAGCTTAGTATAAGTATCCTTCTCGGCCTGCTCACTGGTTATACCATAAATTTGCTGTTCTATTTCGCCAATTCTGTTTTCAATCTCCCCAAATGATGAATGGTTGATGACTTCGCCAAGGTTCTGATTTAGTCCAACCAGCTCCCTCTTCAACTGCAAGAAGTTTAGTATTTTCACCATTTCCTTTGGATTTGTTGTTGCTGTTGTTGCTGTGTCTACCAAATTAGAAATATACTGCTTTATCTCCTCATTTTTCAGGTCAATCCCACTATCAACCAGTGAGTAAAACAACACCTTTTCATCGGCTTGCTTGTTGTTTTCCAAGAGCTTTTTGATCTCTGCAAAAATCCTCCGATTTGTCTCAAAATAGAATGTACCATCTTTGATTTGTAGTTCAATCAACTGCAAAACCTTGTTTTCAATAAGAATGCTTCCAAGCAACTGTTGCTCTAATTGCTCATCATATAGCTGCGTTGCGTTGTTCTCCTGAGCCACATATGGATGTAATATGGAAGTTTGTAAAATGCAAGAAGATAAAATTACCAACACGAAACTTGCTTTTTTCTTACTTTTGACATAATATCACTATTATGAGTCAGGAAAGTTCAACAAGAGGATATGACTTAATTTCAGATCATTTTGCAGATTTTGAACTGATGGATGCCAACGGTGACGGTTTTGTAACAATGTTAGAAAGCGACACATACCATTTTAATAAACTGAACGAGGGAATGCCTGGAGCAACTATAAGCGCATGTGGTGCACCGTCTGGATATTTATTAATGACATCCGATATTGATTGTAATCATAAAATGTCATTGGGTGAGTTCGCTTTGCGTCTTATGGAACCTTTTGAAATAACATTGAATAAGAGAAATTTGGATTTTATTGCATCTCATGGTCCGATATATCAGGAAATAAACAAAGCCGATTTTGAAAAACAATATGGAATCAAAGAAACAAAAAAATTGTTTGATCAATATGATACGAACAAAGACGGTAAAGTCTCGGAAGATGAAATTAGAGAAGTGGACAAAGCAATGGACGAAGCAAATAACAAGCCAAAAGGGCTTAGCACAGGAGCAATCGTTGGTATTGTTATTGGTGCTGTTTGTCTTGTTGGGTTGATTGTTGGTTTGGTTGTCTATTTTTCAAGAAAAAACAAAAAAGAAGCACAAAAAGATAAAAATAACAAAAATAAAGAGAAATCAAACGGAAATCATTTGACTACAAGAAAAAAAACAATTGGCCACAGTGCTCAAAATAATCTTAACAGTGTTAATAAACAGAAGGACAAGAAGCAAAGTGCTGTTAGATAAACTAACCATTCTTAATCTCAATCCCATTCTTTTTAACAACCTCCTTTGCGAGATTGATATAAGCTACCGAACCAGCACAATTCAAGTCATGGACTATCACCGGCTTGCCGTGAGACGGAGCTTCTGAAACCTTGATATTTCTTGGTATAACCGTTTGATAAACCTTGTCCTTCATGAAGGTGCGGACATCCTCTTCAACCTGTTGCGTAAGCTTGTTGCGTGGGTCATACATTGTCAGCAAAAGCCCTTCAATTTCCAGATTTGGGTTTAGTCCTTTTTTTACCTCCTTATACGTTTTCATCAAATGTGATAACCCTTCCAGAGCAAAGAACTCGCACTGCATTGGAATAATCAGTGTATTGGCCGCACACATGGCATTAATAGTCAACATCCCCAGTGATGGTGGACAGTCAATGAAGATAAAGTTATAATTCTGCAATTCTGTTGCAAGCTTCTTACGAAGAACAAAGTGTTTGTCTTTTTTGTTGAAGAGATCAATCTCGGCCACAGCCAAATCCATGGTTGCAGGAATTGCATACAACCCCTCTACATTTGTCTCAAAAGTGCAGTCATTAGCAGTATAATCATCACGCGTCAGAAGATCATAAATGGTTTTCACCCTGTCTGCCTGTTCTATGCCAAAGCCAGTGCTTGCATTACCCTGCGGGTCAAGGTCTATAACCAATACTTTTTGTCCTATTGCAGCCAGTGCGGTTGCTAAGTTTATAACCGTTGTTGTCTTTCCAACACCACCTTTTTGGTTGACTACCGCAATTACCTTTGCCATAAAACAACATTTACAACAAAGACATATTTTTAAAATGCAAGGAGGAGAGAAAATAGATATTAGTTAGGACTATTATAGTTGTTGATTTGGTGGTTAACATTAGTCTGATGATTTGCATTGTGGTTATTTACATTCATGTTATTTCCATGATAATTTCTCCATGCTGCGCTCCTCAATTGGTCTCTAAAACTTATTAAAGCATCGTCCATGTTCTGAAATATACGACCTTCTTGTTCAAGACTTCGGTTTGTAAGTTTCCATTGTCCATGTGGCGTTCTTTCAAGAATAACACGCATGGCGCTTCCATGAATGTATATTAACATATCAATTTTATTCATTTCACCATTATGATAATAAAAATTGTTCATTGCTTCAAAACCATTGCCACGAGCAAGATCTATTATTCTTCTATTTAATAAGGAGCCATTAAAAGCGCTGGTTAAAGCATTGTTGTGTAGCAGCTGATTAAAACTCTCTAACGCTTTATCAAAATTATCAAAAGAGTAGGTAGTGCCATAATTATGATAGTTCCATTGGTTATTATCCATTTTTTCAAAGCATACATCTGTGCATTCTCCTGATTGATCTCGCAATTTTATATGAATGCCATTGCAATCAGGGGCATGAAACTCATATATGTCTG
This sequence comes from Rickettsiales bacterium, assembly GCA_017477855.1. Lineage (GTDB taxonomy): Bacteria > Pseudomonadota > Alphaproteobacteria > Rickettsiales > Deianiraeaceae > UBA4311. The sequence goes on from JAFUUN010000083.1 coordinate 6,213, forward strand.
AAACATAATATCCAGCATTTTGAATACAGTCTCTAATTCTATCAGAATATTGTTGCAATTGTTGATTGATATTGTTGTGCATAAAAAAACTTTTAAAACAATAAAATTATATCAAAAGTTAATAACTTGTCAATTACATCTATCAAATTGCAGTGAATTTACATATGTTGATATTGTTCACTTTCGTCATCCAAACCATACACATTGCCGTCTGATGTAGTTATTTGCGCATAAGATTTACCAAAATTAGAAACATCATAACCTTCTTCCTCTTTTAAGTCCTCTGCCGTTCCCATCTCTATTGCATCATGTGGATCGAGGCTTACTGTAAACTTTTCCAGGATCTCGTGTGCTCTGTCTACATCTAAATAAGTGCCATAATAACCTTCTCCTTTGATAGTCATTTTCATATCGCATTTATCATCGGCGCCCGGAACACTATAAATTTCAAAAGGTATTATCTCAGTATTTCGAACAATGTTACCAGATATCTTCTGATTATCATGTGCGAACTCAGTCAATTCCGCGCCAATTGCATTACAAATTGCTGGTATGTTTGTAACCAAATCTGAAAAAACTTTTGTAGCCATATTAAAATAAATTAAAAAACTATATTAATATATCAAAAGTTTATCAATTGTCAACTAAAAAACACTTTCTGTTCCTCAACCTGCTTTTCCTTCACTGCATTAGAGTGGTTACCAAATTTGCGCAAGACATATTTTTAAAATGCAAGGAGCACGTCAAAAGCCTAATTAGGGCCAGCAGAAAAATTTCCTTGGCCTTGGCCATAATAAACGATATTTCCTTGGTCATAATAAACTTGACCTCCTGGTTGGTAATGCGCCGGTATATTATTCACATTCACATTTACATTTGCTGTGTAATTTATCCATTGATCACTCCTCAATTTATCCTTGAAACCCTGTAAAGCACTATCAACATTATCAAATGTGCGACCATTTTGATCAATACTCTGATTTTCAAGATAGCATCGGCCATCATTTTGTATTTTCAAACGAATGTTCATTTCCTCACCAGCTGGATTTGTCAACGATATCTTTATGGTATTACCAAAATCATTTTTATCAAGATCGCAAAACATAGTATTAATTGTATAACCACCAACATTATTAACAACATCTGCGATATCATCATAATACTTCATTGCGTCTATGTAATTTTTAACAGCATTACTTCTAATTTGTTCACTAAAATAATCGAATGCTGAGTCAAAATTATCAAATTCGTACGCTTTGCTGGTGCTAATATAAACACACCATTTATGATTATCGTTGATGTAAAAAGATCCTTGTATCTTTTGACCAACTGCATTAGATAATTCCATTATAATCATATTGCCTTCATTTATAGTGTTAATACCATTAATTTGATAGCCACCAACATTCTGTATCTCTGTTCTAATCATGTCGGCATATTGTTGAAGTGCTTGTGCCGTCAGTTGTTGATTGTTGTTTTGCATAAAAATAACTTTTAAAACAGTTAAATTATAGCAAAAGTCAACAAAAAATCAACTAAAACAATCCCTTCTGCTCCTCAACCTGCTTTTCCTTCACTGCATTAGAGTGGTTACCAAACTTGCGCGCATCGCTGTCCATGTCGCGAAAGCCGTATTTTGTAATAAACTTTGTCAAATTGTCATTATCCAGATGCGTGCGGAAGTCATCCATGGTATCAATCTCAACGGCATCAAACCGCAATTTGATGAGCTCCTGAGCCAAGTCAAGCACGTCTTTGCTGGCTTCAAATTTCTGCCGTGTGCGGTCATCAAGTTTGCTTATGTTCGCAAAAATGTTGTCAATGGAGTTATACTGCTGCAACAGTTTTATAGCACCCTTAGGGCCAATTCCATGCACGCCAAACACGTTATCACAGTGGTCGCCGACAATAGATAAATAGTCAACAATTTGGTCTGCACGCACTCCAAAACGTCCAATTACGCCATGCTCGTCCAGATATTGCTTTTTAGCTGGGTCATATACACTGATTTCTCCATCTTTTACCAACTGACAGAGGTCTTTGTCCGCCGACACCACAACCACTTTCATGCCTCTTTTGACTGCCTCCCGCGCAAGCGATGCAATGACGTCATCGGCCTCAAAACCATATGAAAATTCCGCACGAATGCCTGAAAAATCTATAAGTTCACGCACAATTTTGAACTGTGATTTCAGCTCATCAGGTGTGTCGCGGCGGTTTGCTTTGTATTGCGTTTTGAATTCCTCAATTTTGATATCCTTTTCCATGTGGAGAAATATATCCAGCAGTAGAATTTTTGGAATTGTTATTGTTCCTGTGGCACCATCAATAACAATCTGAACACCAAGCTTTTCACACACATCAATGCAATGTTGTTTATCCAGTTGCAACAGTTCAATCAGTTGTTCAGCAGAAAAATTTCTCACATCTTCCAACTTAATACCAGCCAAATCAAACTGCATTTTGTTCTCTTGGAACATCACTTCAAGAGATTTGTCCTCGCAGAATTTGTCATAAACATCATTGCGGAATGTACGTTTGCCGGTGTCAAGTGCGATAGCAAGATGACTTGGTTTTGCCGAATTGATTATGCTGATCAGCATTTTAAAAAAGCCATACACTGCGCCAATCGGCTCGCCAGTTGTGCGAGAAGTCAGGTGCGGAAGTGCATAAAATGCACGAAAAATGAAACCATATCCGTCAATAATGTAGAACGTGTCCTCGTCCGCGTGCATTTGCATGTGAAAGTGTCAAACAATGGAGGAGAGAGTTTTATTGTCAATGATAGTAATTTTGATTAATTAGATTTTGTTACTAAAAGCAGGCAACTGCCCGTAAATGTACAAGCATAAGTCCGTATTAGAAAGACATCGGAAAGTTTATTGACACAGTGAGCATTTCTAACCTTTCTTCCTCTTCCCACTTCTCTTCCTCTCAACCTTCTTCACCTTTTTAATCTTCTTTGACTTCACAATTGCCTTTTTGACGCTGATTTTACTAAATTTCTTCCCCTTAATTGGCTTGATTTTTGGTGTTTCGCGCTTCATCTTGGCCTCATCTTTGTCATCTGACATTTTCATGATACGTAATATATCAGAAATGATGTCTTCATACACCACATCGCTCACCTTCTCACTGAGATTGCTTCCGCGAATGCTGTCAAAGAGGTAAATCATGAAGACCTTTTTCTGGCCGTATTCATTATCTACATTCACTTTTGAGGTTGCTTTCTTGCGCTGGATGGCCATTTTGCGCGCCATTCTGGCATCCATGATATGTTCTATCACAAGCAAGCCAATGAATAGAATGGTAAATATAATCGGTACAGTAAGCGGGCGACCAAACATGGTGTTAACAATAAACCCTTCGGCAGCAAAATATGAAAACGTCACTCCAATAGAAAACAGATTTTTCATTATCCATTGGGAAAAACCATATTTTGATGTAAGTCCTTGACGAGAAAGAGAATAGTTAACTGTTTCCAATATCTGTTTGCTTTGCGCGGCGGTAACCAATCCTTGGCGAACAAATTGCTTCATTTTGTAAACTAACTTCTTTTTACGCAACACAGGAAGCAGTTGTCCAAGAGCAATAAATCCGATTGTGTAAGTAATAAACATGATTGCAAAGTTGCTGTCTATTATGTAGGTCTCATCGCCGGTGACACGTTGGTAAAGTGCAGTATCAATCGGCATCATTATCATAACCGCCCAGATACCTGCAATTATTTCCATGTAATAACGAACCAAGAGGTCCCCAATAAAATTTAAGAACTTGTCCTTCATTTCAGAAAAAATAATACAAAAAACACTTTTTCACAAATTTAATTTGCAAGGGGTTTTATCATGGAAGGAAATTTTTTTAGTTGGTGCGCGGCCGCAGGCCTTGACTTGTCAAGGGCGGAGGCGGTCGGCGGCGGCCGCGCATGCCAAAGGCCCCGCACGTCCAGTGATGCAAAGTGCTTTTCGTGCGAAGGGGCTTTGGCGTAAAGACCCGCAATTTTTTAAATTTTTTGATGTTTATACTGCAATTTTTTTCAAAACCCGTGTTGCGCTGCCCGAGGCCACGCCCTCGCCGTTTGGCTGCGCCTCGTTCCTCGGCGGCCAAACGCGCTCCGCGCCCGCGCAACAAAATTTTCAATATTTAAAAATTTTTAATATTTTTAATATTTAAACTTGCAAAATAAAATTTCCACTCCATAAGCTCCTGCAATAAATTTTAGGATCATCGCACACAAATCATGGAGAATACTATTTTTTGCTATTGTGGCATTGATATTTGTCGTTTGCAATAAAACCGCTCTCTCATTTGAGGCCTTCCCGCAACCAAAAGGAATGCTCTTCTTGAACCCATACATAAATTACAACTGGCACAATAATCCAATTGGTGGCGGGCGCTACAACAAGCGCGACAAAGTGTCCTCCGTGTGGGCTGGTTTGTTTGCAGAATATGGTCTGACCGAGCGCATAACTTTGGGCGCAGATGTGTTCTTTGCCGAGACATTCACCCACAAAAACGGCCGCATCACAGGCAAGATTGCAGACAAGGCATTTGCCCTGCAACAGGTCAATTTGTTTGCCAGATACGCCATTGTCAATGAGAAGAATTTCAGTATTTCCTTATACACAGACATATTCACTCCAAGCTTTGGTAAGGGTTCAGGACGTCTGGATACATTTGGCGACTACTCCCAGTGGAAGCACGGTTTTGGTATTGAATTTGGTTATAGGTTCAACCCCGAGAACTCCATCACATTCAACCTGAAATACCGCGCGCAATACAACTCCATGCCATCGCGTGATATAATGGAGATGAAACTGACATACGTTCATAAGTTCACACATCGTTGGTTGAAGGATTGGATGTTCTATGGCTATATCAAAAAGCAGGCATATATTAACAAGGGTAAGCGGCTTTATGGCTTTGCGCAGGGCGGCAAGTTCAACATGGATGCCTTCAATTTTATCAGCAACAATGGCTATACTGCGATTGATTTATTCATGGCACGTAAGCTTGCACCTGGCAAGTTTATTGTGTTTGCGTATACACATTCCCTCCACGGCAAATGGCTTGGCAATAAGGGCATGAACTATGATTTTAGAGCATTCTGGTTAGAGTTCTGGTTGTTTTTGAAGTGATACTAAAAGATATTGCATTCACAGTTCTTTTTGGCTTTTGTGTTTCTTCTCGGTTTCCATTGGCAAATTAGTTATTCTTCTTGGTAAATAACATTGCGGACTTCTAACGTGATCACCAAGCAGCCTCTTTATTTTATCTGGACCTAAATGCGCGGCAGCGTTTATTGATGTACGCGTCTTCTCATCTTTGGAAATATCGTTAAGAGACTCACGCACTCTATTTTCTTCGTTTTTTAAGGCTTCGTGTTCTATATCAAACATTTCGAACGCTTCATCTGAACAGTAATCGTTCGTTTCATGCACTATACTAAATAGCTCGTCATATCTTGCTTTTTTTTCTTGTGGTATTATTTCTTTTATATAATTACCTCTTTTTTTACCGTGAACGTCTGTAACTCGTTCCTTAACTATCTCTTCCTTTATTTCCTGATCACTGTAAGGATATTTCTCAAAATAAGCATTTAATTTTTTTTCACATTCCATATAGTACGTTTCTAAGAAGTTACTCATTTCCTTTAACGTACAGTAAGGTTTCAGTGTATATTTTCCTTTATTCATTGCCGTTTTTTTTCTTTTTAGACGAACAAATTCTTGATCATCATAATCACACCAATCAGTCTCGATGCCATTAGGCTCATATTCTCGTATCTGAAGAGATATTTTCGCCGCTCCATCATTGTCTTTACCGTATGAATATACATGCCCACACATCATAAACTGTAAGAGTTCCTGTGCATCTTTTCTCTGTTGTTCATTTTTCTTACAAGCTTCTGAGTATGGAGACAACTCATCATTCATCAGGCGGACATGTTGTTTGATTTTATTTCTTTCTTTGTTTAGTACAAATTTACCATCAATTTCATTAAAAGGTGTCAAATAAAGATCCAACTGATGACCTTTTTGCCAATTCTGTCCATTTACCGCATTATACAACTCGACTCGTAAATCTTTGTCTTTCTCATCCACTGTCTCAGAGTGGCATGCGGTAGATATCATTTTAGTTCTCTTGATATTAGGAAAAAGTGTATTTATTGCATTAACAACATCTATGCACATTTGATTATCATGCACATAAACACGACCATTATCATCAGGTGAAGAATGCTGTATATCAATAAATTTAACATTTTTGATATTTTGAATATTTAATTTCTTCTTTTGTGCTTCTTGCTGGATAGCCTTTGATATATTTCCTTGATAATTGTCTATTGTTGTTTGATTCAAAATCAATATAGGTGTTTTATGTGTTTTTTGAAAAAACCAATCGGGATTGAACCAATCGTTTTGACAGCCTTGTGCAGTAAGATTTGATACATCTAACACAATTATCAAATCATCCTCATGATATTGTTTTTTTTCCATTTTTCTATCCATATAATAATAATTTTTTTGCATTTTTTGTCAACAACAAATTTCACACAACAAACACCTGCAATCCTCCATCCGCTGTCTCGAAGCAGTCAACATGAACCCACTTGTTTTGAGTGCTGACTTGACTTTCCAAGCGCTTGATGGTTAGCAATTGGCCGTCCTCTATCAAGAATTTACAGTCATTCCACAGTTTGATATTATCATTGCTACGCATATCCACTGCTTTACCCATGCAATGCGCTGAGCAATAGAGCATTGTCTTACCCGCCACCATTGGATCAAGATTACTTCGGAAGCCGCATTGCTGCAAACTTCCACCACCAAACAACCAATTGTTGATTGTAATTTCAGTGTCATGATATTCACGAATTGTGTCAATGTCGCGCTTAAAGTCATCGCTGAAAAAGCTCCAACAGAACTCGCCAAATCTGTTATAAACCAGCTTGCTAACCAGCTCCTGAATTTTAAAATGTTTGCAGTTATACATACCGCAATACTAATCAGAACCTTTTATGATGGAAGATAAAAATATCGTTGCGCCGCCCGAGGCCACGCCCTCGCCGTTTGGCTGCGCCTCGTTCCTCGTCGGCCAAACGCGCTCCGCGCCGCGCAACAAAATATAAACAAAAATTACAACAACTCAATTCTCCCCAACAAAAATCTTATCAGGCAAACGTAAATCAACGTATTTAATATTCTGAATTTCTGACGCAAGAGCATACTCTGCATCCATTTTTACCAAACTACCAATAGCTTTTTTCCAGTTCTGACGTGGCAATCTCACCACCAAATCATTATTCAATTTGATATCAAACCGACCGCTGGTATAGAAATATATTGACCGCACGTTGTCATAAAAATTGTTTTTTTTCAGCAGTTCAATTATCTCCGCAACATTCACATCACCAATCGTACCGCTCACAGTCAGAATTGTCTCAGCATTCCTCATTTTGTGATATGGAATGACCTTGTTGTCATACGTCAACAGCTTCTTTGGGCAGCCGCCGTCAAGTAGGGAATTGCAGTTTTCAGGAAGCACAACCGCAATTATGTTTTTCTCCTTCACAAACACGTCAATGTCACCATTCACAAATGTCTTGCGGATATAGACATTATCAATAATGGAATTGTGGCTTTCCAGCTCGTTAATCATTTGCTTCATGGTGGCCTTGTTGACCTTCTTCCCAGACACGATGTTGACTATATTTTTCAGCTCATTTGCATCCAAAACGGAGTTCTTGTCAAGCCGTATTCTAATCTTACCGACCTCTGTTTCAAAAAGCCACGTAAAGAAGCCATTTACCTTATTCCCAATCGCATGCCCAAACGAAAATATGGAATTTCGCTTGTTGAACGACACAGCAATAGCGGATACAACAATCAAAAATAATATGAATAAATTGACTTTTTTCAAAAACGCGCGCAATTTCCTCTTTAATATTATTATGCTAACAACTTCCGACCTGTTATTTCTACCTCCTAACAGCATAACAAAAATAGCTCAAAACGCCCAACTACCCACCGTAGCTGGCATTTTTCAACAGCATTTCCACTATCTCCTCATATTTTATCCCTGCTTTGGCCGCTATTTCAGGCACTATTGATGTCTGCGTGAACCCAGGATGGGAGTTGACCTCCAACACATAAAAATCCTCGTCCTTTGTCAGCAAAAACTCACTGCGAGATATGTCTTTTAGCCCTATCAGATTATGTATTTTCACAGCCGTTTCCAACATTGCATTCTTTACTTCCTCGCTGGCTTCCACATCACAGTGCACCGCGCCATTCTCACTATATTTTGCTTTGTAGTCATAAAACTCACCATTTGGTTTGACCTCCAGCATACCGATGGCCTTTGGCTCCTTCCCTAAAACGGCCACCTGAATTTCTCTTCCGTGAATTCTTTCCTCAATCAAAAAATGCTTGCTTTTCGTATGCAAAGTTGTTTCTTTAAAGCTAAACTCATGAGCGTTTTCAATTGCAAATGCGTCAACCGATGAGCCATCACAAACTGGTTTGCAGAAAAGCTCTGTTTTATCAGCTATTTCACTGTTTTTCCAGTCCTCTTTCCATAGGTCATTCTGCAAACGCTCCTTGCTTACTGTAAAACCCTTGATTGTCTTTATTCCAGCACCCTTAAATAGATTGTTGCACAATTGCTTATTCATTGCCAAAGCACTTGCCAAGCGTCCGCTGTGTGTATATGGAATTTGCATAATGTCAAGTAGCCCTTGCAAACAGCCGTCTTCGCCGTATTGACCATGCATTGAGTTATATATCACGTCAACATTGGCGTCCAAAATGTGTAACGGAATGTCCTTGTCAAATTCAATGTCAACAATCTCGTGACCAAGCTTTTGAAGTGCCCCACGTATACCACTTGCACTACTTTTTGACACTTCGCATTCAGTCGTATTGCCACCAAAAACAAGCCCAACTCTCATATTTTGAGGGAAAATAAAATACAAAATAGAAATGTCAAGGATTTATGTTGCTGCATCACTCTATTAAATTTTTGTATTAACTTTGAGATTGCAAAAGTAATGTTGCGCCAGGGGCGGAGCACGTTTGGCCGACGAGGAACGAGGCGCAGCCAAACGGCGAG
>JAFUUN010000084.1 GCA_017477855.1 Rickettsiales bacterium
GACGCCGCCAAACAACGCTGAAATAGTTGAACATGTTGTAGTGGATGCAAATGGCGACGCTGTTGTGAATGCTAAAAAAGAGAACATAGTTGCATTGAAATCATTCTTTACTCTTGGCAACATTAAAAGTGATGAGGATACCAATGAGTTGATGCAATCAAAGCATTATGTCATGGACCCGATAAAAGATGAGATGCCGTTTTCTATAACGATAAATGAAATGGCCGACTTAAAAATAGTTGTTGAACAGAATGTCAAGCTTGAAAGTGAGGCGGCGAGCGAGTAAATGTGATTGTGCGAAGTGGGGCGGATTTTAGAGATGAACAAGGTGAGGGGAAGCAAAATACAAACCACGAGGACATGGCTTCTGGCAGAGCAACATTATTTTTTTTGAATTAATCGTTGATTTTTGTTGGAATTATCTTTTCTGGATCGTAGGACTTACTGTTTTTGCGGATAGAGAAATACAATATTGAACGTTGCGATTGATTGTTGTTTGCAATATATGCTATAACTTGACCCTTTTTAACTTTATCACCAACAGAAACCAGAGGATCAACATGGCCATAAGCAGTAATGAAACCATTATAGTGCTTAATCAAAATGACATTGTCGTATCCCTCGACTTTATCAGCGAAGACGATTTCTCCAGATGACGACGATCTAACGATTGCACCTTTTTCCGTTCCAATGTTAACACCCTCCAATTTTCCACTGTTTGTAATATGTCCAAACCGAGTTATAACAGAACCTCTTGCAGGCCAAATAAACGTTGTTGCGTCCAGACGATTGGATGATGCATTGCTATTTCCTGGATTATTGATTTTGGTTGTATCTATTACACTACTTTTTGGAGAAACACTATTTTTCTCATCATCAAGATATGCTCCTTCTGGCAAAACGAGTTTCTGTCCGACAAAAATATTGTTGTTTTTGATGTTGTTTTTCTCAATTAAATCCTTCTGCAAGACATGGTAATTTGCACTTATTCTATAAATTGTCTCTCCTGGCTGGACGATATGAGTTATTGTTTTTGGTTTGGATTTAACTGTTGATTGTTTTTCTACTTTACCATTTGTAAGATTCACAGATGCAAAAACGGCTTTCTCATTTGCTAAAAATACTGATAATGATAAACAAGTAGACAAACAACAGATGGTTTTCTTCATTGCACGGAGAGTTGATTTGTAAATATAAAAGTCAAGATTTTTTAAAAAAGTTTATTTGTGTTGTGCCGCCCGAAGTCACGCCCTCGCGGTTTGTATTTTGCTCCTCGCACAAATGAGCTCCGTGCTGTGTCACTAAACATATTGCAAATTATATTTATCTTATCATAACCAACCAATGGCACAAGATTTAAATGGCATTGCAGAACAAATGATTGCAAAAATGGGCGAGCTTGAAGCCAAGCTGCAAGAGTGTCAGGACTACAAAGAAATAGCCAAGTTGAATAAGGAAAAAAACGATTTGGAGCCAGTGTTTGAGTGTTCCAAGCAGTTGATGGATACGCGCAAGCAGCTGAACGAGCTTGATGAGCTACTAAAAACGGAGCAAGATGCTGAAATGCGCACGATGATGAACGAGGAATATACCGAGCTGGAAAAGAAAATTCCAGAGCTGGAACATCAACTAAAAGTTCTGCTAATTCCAAAAGACCCGATGGATAACAGGAATGCGATTGTAGAAATCCGCGCTGGCACAGGTGGTGACGAGGCAGGGCTGTTCGTGCAGGATTTGTTTGCGATTTACCAAAAATACTGCGACATCAAGCACTGGAAGATTGAGATCATGCATCTGTCCGAGGGCTCTGTTGGAGGCATCAAGGAGGTCTTTTTCAATGTCATTGGCAAGGATGCTTACGGCTATTTGAAATTTGAAAGTGGCACCCACCGCGTGCAACGTATACCAGAAACAGAGACACAGGGGCGCGTCCACACCAGCGCAATCACGGTGGCGGTGTTCCCAGAGGTTGAGGAGTTTGATGTGGAAATCAAGGAGAGCGACATTCGCACAGATGTTTGCAGGGCAAGTGGCGCAGGCGGCCAGCACGTCAACAAAACAGACAGCGCAGTGCGGCTCACCCACATCCCGACAGGCATCGTTGTGTTCATGCAGGAGAGCCGTTCGCAAATCACCAATCGCGTCAAGGCCATGCAGATTTTGCGCTCGCGCATTTATGAATACGAGAAGGAGAAAAAAGACAGCGAAATGCGCGCCAACCGCCAGTCACAAATTGGCAGCGGCGACCGCAGCGAGAAAATCAGAACCTACAACTATCCACAAAACCGCATCACCGACCACCGCATAAACTTGACACTTTACAACCTTGACCGCGTTTCTGACACTGGCGACATTGACGAAATCATTCAAGCCCTCCGCGCAAATGCCCAAGCAGAGGCCTTGGCGGCGTTGGAGGAGTGATGGTGTAATAAAAATGAATTGATTTTATGGCAGAACAAAAATTGAAAAACGAATTTTTTGATTTTTTTCAAAATAAATCTTTTGAAGACATTGAAAGAGAATATAATGAGCATGAATTAAATGAAAAGAATAATACTCAACCAGCAAACCAGCATCAAAAACAATGGGAAATTTTGTTTGGCTTGTATCTAAAAGAAAAATTTAAAGATGCATTTTGTAGACCGACTGGACAGGGAAAACCTGATTTTCTTTATACAAAAGACAACAGAAAATTTTGGTTTGAATGTATTGCGAGTGAAAAACCGAAATTAAAAGAAGAAAAACAATATTGGCAACCAAAAGAATTTACACCTGAACCGATAACTCCTGAAAATCTATTTGATGGTTATGTTAATATTGGCGATACTTTAAGACCGTATCAACTTTGTTATTATCAAATGTTGCAAGAAAAAGAAAAACAATGCAAAAATAGAATTGCAAAAGGAATTATCAATAAAAATGATTTTAATATTTTGTGCTTAAATGGATATTTATTTGAACGAAATGATTTCTTTACACCAGAAAGTAATTTGAACTATGACACTTTTTGTGGAAGAAAAATATATCAGCATATTGCCGAAGGAACTGCTCTTGGAAAACTTTGTAGTGTTTTATTTGGATTAACACAAAGAAGTGATTTTTTTAAAATAGATGAAGGAGACGGTTTTTTCTTTGAAAGACCGTGCAGTTTTAAATTTTTCAACAAAACAAGAAATGGAGATGAAATTTATAAATTTACAGATGGTTATTTTGATGGATTTTGTGAAAATAGTAAAAAAATAGACATAACAGAAGAAGATGTAAAAAGAGATTATTTGCAGTGCAATTTTTTTTGTAGGGAAGATTTCCCTTTTAATGGTATTTTGTTTTCTAATGTGTCTTATAAATGGAAAAATACTAAATTAACAAGCATTAAAATTGAAACTGGCGAACAAGCATTTTATAATAAATACTCATTATATTACTTACAAAATCCAATGAAAGAAAGTTGCATAAAGTATTTTGAAGATATTTGTGAGTGCATAAATTGTGATGTATTTTATAATTTGGTTGCACTTATGTTTTAAAATACAACAAATCAAAACTTCAAACCATTTTTAAAACCTTGCATTTTATTTTTTAGTTCTTATCCGCAGGTTGTATGAACGAGCAGATGTCTCTGTATCATTTCCCTATTTGTCCATTTTGCAGGAAGATACGGTTCATGCTTGAATACACTGGGGCATCAAGGATTTGTGCGCTGCGCATTGAGAATTTCTGGGAGCGCCGCGAGAAGTTTTGCAACATCAACCCCACTGGCGAGGTGCCATTTTTGGCGGTGCAGAAGTTTGAGGACGGGCAGAAAAAGCACTTGCTGATTTGGGGGCAGAACTCCATTATGGACTATCTGCGGAAGAAATACCCTGTTGACACGCTGATTTTTGGCGACATCGGCGAGCAGGCGAACATCATGAAATATTCGGAGTGGTTTGACACCAAGTTCTATAACGAGGCGGTGAAGCCAATTTTGAACGAGCGGGTTTATACATACTACAAGAAAAAGCGCAATCCTGACTTGGACTTGTTGCGGCTGGCGCGGTTGAATTGCGAGCAACATCTCCGCTTTATAGAAAATATTCTTTCCAGAAGGGACTATATTGCATATAGCAAGTTTTCGCTGGCTGATTTATCATGCGCGGTTCAGATTTCCTCTCTGGATTATCTTGGTGAGATTGATTGGGGTAATCACCCTGTGCTGAAAGATTGGTATGTTCCTATCAAGTCAAAACCTGAATTCCGTGATTTGCTTTACGACATCATCCCTGATTTCAGGCCTTCTGATAAATATAGAGAATTGGATTTCTAATTTTATATCTAATAAATAAATTAAATTTGCTTTGCGCCGCCCGAGGCCACGCCCTCGCCGTTTGGCTGCGCCTCGTTCCTCGGCGGCCAAACGCGCTCCGCGCCGCGCAACACATAAAAAAAAGGAGCCGCAAAAGCGACCCCTAATTCAATTACCAAGAAATGTAATTACAGATTAACACTGCAACTCACCTCCTGTTACGATGTTGACGATTGCCTTGGCACCAAACATCACACCTACACCAAGTCCGATTGCGACAAGCAAGCTCCAGTTGACCTTACCAATGAAGAACAACACACCGACAACGGTCACGACAATCAAGACAACCGCACGTCCCGCACCACCGGTTACAACACCAATTGCATTACATAACACAATTACAATTCCATTTCTGTCTTTGTTAGCCCCAACACTTGAGCACATTCCAACATATACGGCGCTATCATCAAATTCTACATTCCCATCATCATCTTTGTACTTATCTTCAATTCTTTGGCCAAACTTGTCAACGCATGTTATTGCCTGAGAACCTTTAGCCTTACAGTCATCGTCTGTTCTACAAAAAGCCGCATCCGAAGTATCGCATGTAGCAACTGGGTCATTATCAATGGTACTCTCCAACATTACACAGGTTGCTTTTGAGCTACCAGAAAAATAGTGAGCACAAAACTGCTGATCACCTCTACCAATGTCTGGATTGTAACAATTTATGTAAAGCCCCTTTCCAGATGGTTTACTTACTGATGTCTCACCAACCTTATAGCATGCAGCTGAACCGCAACCAGAACCAGTACCAGAACCAGAAGCCGCCAATGCCACATCTGTTCCAGAAACAGCAACAGTCAAACACAACGAAAGAAAAAACAACTTTAATTTATTCATAAACTAAAAACGCGATGATAATAACTTGAAAATTATTTTTGTCAAGTGGAAAATTCCAAAAAATTATGATAAAATTAAAATTTGTTTCCAATGAAGGTGAAAAAGTTGTTGAAGCCAATGAAGGGTTGTCAATCCTTGATGTTGCAAAAGCAAATGGTATAAATCTCATGGGAGCTTGTGAAGGCGCTTGTGCGTGCGGAACCTGCCATATTTATATTGACGCAGAACATCTTGCTAAAATTGAAAAACCATCAGAGAACGAGGAAAATGTTCTTGATATTGTGTTCAACTTGCAACAGAATTCCAGATTGGCATGCCAGGTTATCACTTGTAAAGAGATGGATGGAGCGGTGATAACTGTGGCTGGGTAGGTGTTGAGCCAGAAGCGGAGCTGTATTTGTTGCGCGGCGCGGAGCGCATTTGGCCGCCGAGCGCAGCGAGGAGGAGCGTAGCGGTGCCAAATGGCGAGGGCGTGGCCTCGGGCGGCGCAACATAAATTATATAACATTGCCAACCAAAAGCTTTAAAGTTTCCAATTGTTTAACTAAAACTATAACTTTTAGTTTATTAACAGTTGATATTAAATAAACTGCAAATTTATTTTTTTGACTTCCATAAACAAAAACATAACTTTATTCAACTGTTAATAATTCTATATGGATGGCTTGGATTTGACGAATTTTTTAGCTGAGGAAATTACGAATTCTGCGGAAAACAACCTGATAAGTTTAGAAAATGTTAACTCTTCATATTATGGAGATTATTATGAATATTATGTCAATGACTACAAAAATGAGATCAGAGGCGAGATTGCATTATGGCGTGCTGTGCTTTTGCAGGCATTTATTGACCTAAAAACTAAGTCAAAGAAGCATGTGAAAAAACCAGTCAAGCGCGAGGCAGTTAAGTGGTTTAGAGTCAACAAGCGTGATCTGATGGATGTTTGTGTGCTTGCTGACTATGATTACAATATGGTTGTCAGAAAAGCTGAGGAAATTTTAAGAGCAAATACACGCAGTTTTTTAACAAAATAGAACAAAGATTTTGAAAAGCATTGGTAATTAATAATACAATTGCAGCATAAATGTAATATTAAGATGTACCATGTAAAAAAATACAAAGGTTCTCTGCAATAACGTTGGTGTCAAAAAAACTAAACCCTTGAAAAATTTCAAACCAAACTATTTATCTTTTTGTAAGGTTAAATAGTTTTGATATTTATGACGGCAAAAGTTGTATTACATTCAAGTGAGGCAAGAAAAAAATTGTTGCAAGGAATTGACGTATTGGCGGACGCGGTATCAGCAACGTTGGGGCCTAAGGGAAGAAACGTTGTTTTAGATAAGAGTTATGGTTCTCCAAGAATTACAAAAGATGGTGTATCTGTTGCAAAGGAGATTGAACTTAGCGATAAAGCTATGAATTTAGGTGTTTCAATGATAAAAGAGGTTGCGTCCAAAACAAACGACAGGGCAGGGGATGGAACTACAACAGCAACGGTTTTAGCAAGAGCAATAGCAAAAGAAGGGTTAAAGGCAGTTGAAGCAGGAATGAACCCAATGGATTTGAAGAGAGGCATTGACTTGGCAACAGAACAAGTTGTTGATTATATCAAAACTAATGCAAAAAAAATCACAAGCAACAATGAAATTGCGCAAGTTGGAACGATTTCTGCTAACGGCGACCAAAAAATTGGTGAAATATTAGCAGAAGCTATTGAGAAAGTTGGCAACACAGGGACAGTCACCGTTGAAGAGGGTAAATCACTTGACACGACCCTTGATGTTGTTGAAGGTATGAGCTTTGACAGAGGATATTTGTCACCATATTTTGTTACAAACGCAGACAAAATGATTGCAGAACTTGACAATCCGTTTATTTTAATTTTTGAGAAAAAACTAACATCATTACAACCAATGGTGCCATTGTTGGAGGCAGTCATGAAGTCAGGCAGGCCATTGTTGATAATTGCAGAAGATGTTGAAGGAGAGGCACTTGCAACATTGGTTGTCAACAAATTGCGCGGTGGATTGAAGACATGTGCGGTTAAAGCACCTGGCTTTGGTGATAGAAGAAAAGCAATGTTGGAGGATATTGCTATCTTGACAAATGGTCAAGTCATTAGCGAAGAACTTGGAATGAAGTTGGAAGATATTAAACCAGAATATCTTGGTTCGGCAAAAAGAGTGATTGTTGACAAGGACAACACAGTCATAGTTGATGGGGAAGGAGACAAGGAGAACATCAAATCTCGTTGCAACCAAATAACCAAGCAAATTGAAAACTCAACCAGCGACTATGACAAGGAAAAATTGCAGGAGAGATTGGCTAAATTGTCAGGTGGAGTTGCAGTTGTAAAAATTGGTGGAGCCACTGAAATAGAGGTCAAATAGCGCAAAGACAGAGTTGATGATGCTTTGCATGCAACCCGTGCGGCTATTGAAGAAGGTATCATTGCTGGTGGTGGGATTGCACTGTTAAATGCCTCAATGAATATCAAAGTTGACAGCAAAAATGAGGACATCAAACACGGTGTGAAGATAGTCCAAAAGGCACTGAATGCACCGATAATCAAGATATTGGATAACGCTGGACTTGACACATTTGACATCATAACAAAAATCAAGGAGAAGAAGGACGCAAACTACGGTTTTGATGCACGTAAGGAAGAGTTCTGCGACATGGTGAAAGGTGGTGTAGTTGACCCAGTCAAGGTTGTCCGTATGGCCATTCAAAACGCTGCATCAGTCGCTGGATTGATTATCACAACCGAGGCAACGATTTTTGACGAGCCAAAGAAAGAGTGCGAGTGCTCTGCTGGTGCCGGAATGGGCGCAGGCATGGGCGGCATGGGAGGAATGGGGTATTAAAACCCAGTCCTCTTGTGTGGAGTTTTACTCAATTTTAAGTTTATCTTTGCCGAAAGCCCCAACCAAGCTGTATTTGTTTTCGCTATTGTTGTTTGGATAAGGCAACAATCCAGTAAAGAATTTTGTAATTATATTGCACCAGTTTTTACTACCATCTTTATTTACAAACGGCATACATTGATTGCCTTCGTATATTAAGTTCCCAAATCCTTCTGCCGCATTTAGTACGTTGTCATATCCATTGCCAAGATAAAAGCCGTCTGCTGCCTTCAGCAATCTATCTTTTAATTTTTTATCATCGATAATAGTAGCGAATTTTAATAATTGTTGTGCATTTTGCATAATTATTTGAATGTCATTAATTGTTTTTGGACTATAGCCATCGGCATTTTTAAGCGAGTTTGCTGCTTCAATGATATTATCAACATACGGTTTAGCTTCTGCCCCTATTTCTTTGCAATCGTCTGCTAATTGTCTTATATCCGCAAGATAGTCGTTTAACTTAACCGCAAACTCAAAAGTTGTTTGTAAATCAGTTTGATTAATTTTGATATTTGGAAACTTATCTGCGAGATGTTTATTGTATGCATTATAGATTGTATCAGTAATATTTTCAGCCGTTGTGCCGTTGTTGAGTAATTTACCTATTTCATCTCCATCCAATATTGGTTGTATATCTTTACGAAAACCATCAAATGCTTGGCAATTTTTTAAATCACTAAAATTTTTTGTTACGTTGGCTATATAAGCAGCTAAGCAAACAGTAACTATTGTACCCCCGGCTATAATAGTACCACATTTACAGCATTTACAACATTTGTTACAACAAGATTTACAACATCCATTGTTCGGAACTTCTTCAATTTCATTTATATTCAATCCACGTTTTTTGTGTTTCGATTTTTGATTGTTAGCAATTTTATTTTTTTTGTTTCTCTCTTGGTAGATTGTAACAAAAGTAGTATTGTTATTTTTTTCCATAGACATAATCCTAAAACATAATCAATATACTAAAATATCAAGCAATTGTCAATCTTTTTCAAGTTGACAAATATTTCCACATATGTCATCGTGCTGATGATATGACTTTTTCATCAAAAAGGCGCATGCGCAGGAAGTTGCTTTGTGCGGCGGTTGTGCTTGCATTGTGCTCGTGTTTTACAAAGTTCATGACGTGGCAACATAATCATCGTGATGCTGTCATAGTTCATGTGCCTATTGAGGCATTCAATGATGAAGGCAAGCTGGTTGATGAAAAATGGACTGGTTATCTCAAAAAGCACAGACCAGTGGGGGTAATATTTTTTCCTGAACACTTCAAAAAGCGCGATGTTTCCATTAAAATAATTTCGGAAATCAAGAAGATATTAGGTGAGCGAACATTTTTGGCAGTAGATGAAGAAGGCGGAATGATACAACGTATTCTATGGATGGATATTCCGTCTGCAATGGAGGTGGCAAGGAAATACTCCGAATTGAAGTTGAAAAAAGGTATTGTTGACGCAAAAAAATACGTGTTGGATATTTACGGCCCAATGTTTAAAGAGATAAAGGAGCTGGGGTTAAATATGGATTTTGCACCAAATTTGGATATTTCATTCTACAATGGCAGTGTCAACAAGGATTATGCCAAGGCCGCAGAGTATATGTCAATATCACGGATACCGCCA
>JAFUUN010000085.1 GCA_017477855.1 Rickettsiales bacterium
AAAGTGGAAGAAATTCAGGAAGAAATCCGTGTGGCTGAAGAAAAGAAGAATGCTATTGATGACGGAAAAAGTGACAACAAAAAATCAGACAACAAGCAGAAAAACAAGGATAACAAAGATGTAAGTGGAAGCATCAGGTTGAATAAGAGGGCTGGATTGATAACAATTACGGCTGATGAAAAAGCACACAGATTAATTGAGAAATATCTTGTAGAAGTCCGCAGAAAATCAACAGCGCAAGTTTTGATTGAAATGCGTTTCTTGGAGATTAACTTAAACAAAACATATGAAGCAGGTGTCGATTGGAGTAAAGTCAGCTTGCTTGGTGCCGCAGGTAGCGCAACAACAAAAGGCTTATCAACATTAACAAATAGCCCAGTTGGAAGCATTGTGTTCTCAAAGGGAATTAACGCAACGGCAAACTTATTTGAACAATTTGGTTCAACAAGAACATTGGCTAACCCAAGAATAAATGCATTTAACAACCAGCCGGCTGTTATGACATTTACTTCAAACCACGTATATTTCAAAATTGAATCAGAATATACAGCTCCAACATTCGCATCTAACAACACAACTGTTGTCACTCCTGCTTACAGAAACATTAAAGCAGAGGCTCAAACGATGCCACTTGGTGTTATAATGTCAGTGTTGCCATCAATAGACCTTGACAAAAGGGAAGTTATATTGAACATGAGACCTACGATCTCAAAGCTTGAAAAGACAATACAAGACCCTTCAACGACACTATTGCTGAACAGTGTAGTTAACGATGATGGTGATACAATATCACAGGCGAATGCATCAGCCGACGCAATTGATGGAAGCACAGAAAATAACCCAATTCCGGTTGCAAATACACGTGAGTTTGACACAATCTTGAAGTTGAAAGACGGCCAGACCGCTGTAATTGGTGGATTTACAGAAAGGAGGAAGACGACAACAGAAAATGGTGTTCCGTTCCTAAGAGCGCTACCATTAATCGGAAACTTGTTCTCACACAAGACGGATGAAGTCAATTCTGTTGAAACAGTCATTCTTGTAAAGGCAACAATTATTGATAATGGCGGTAAAGAGATGTCAGAATACGAGAGAGGTATTTACGATACATTCTCGGATGACCCTCGTCTGAACGAGACATACAGTGATGCAAGATAATATGGCAGAGCATGAAATTGTAGTTGGAGTCGTTGGCTCAAATGGCAGAATGGGACAAGAAATCTTGTCCGTTCTTGCTTCAAAAGGCATCAAAACCTTGACATGTGATAATGGCGATAGCAAATCAGAACTGTTTGACAAAGCTGATATTGTCATTGATTTTTCTTCCGCAGAAGGACTAAAAGAGTGCTTGAAAGAGGCAGTCAGAACAAAAAAGCCATTGGTTAGTGGTTCAACCCCGATGTCCGATGAATTGCGTAAAGAAATTAATGCAGCCAGCAAACAAACAAGAATTTTCTGGTCAAGTAATACATCAATAGGTGTTGCCATCTGTAAAAAAGCGGTTGCAATGTTGGCAAAAGAGCTTGCTGATTATGACTGCGAACTTGTAGAAATACATCACAATAAAAAGAAAGATGCTCCATCCGGTACCGCAAGAACATTAGCAGAAGCAGCCGCAAAAGCGCGGGGATTAAGTAATAATGTTATTTGTTATGAAAACAATCATGAAAGAAAAAAAGATCAAATATGCATTTCGTCTGTTCGCGGAGGAGGTGTTTTTGGGGAGCACGAGATAATGTTCTTAGGACAAAATGATGCAATAGCAATCAAGCACACTGCCTACAACCGCCGTCTTTTCGCAGTAGGAGCAGTTGAATGCGCGCTAAAACTCATCAACAAAACAGAAAATGGATTTTACACAATTGAGGATTTGTTCAATTTGTGAAGTTGTTCAAATAACCAACAAACATTGCGCCGAACACAACAAACAAAACAATAAACGCAACCGCCGCAATAAAGATTTTGTTCGTGCAAATATTCACGCTTCTTGACTGATTTCTTGTCAAAATTTGCATCATAAACCCAAAACATGCACCAATGTCAATAGCAAATCCAACTATAACAATTGCTGCCCAAGCAGGTGAATATGCTGAATTTATCACCGCAATAAGTGAATACCATTTTGACATAAACACCATCGTGAATGGCATGCCAGATATAATAAACAGTAGCAATGCAAACACAAATTTATAGCCACTATTGATTGTCGATAAATCAGTTTTTTTGATGTCAACAATCCCAAAATTGCACTGGAATTTATAAGTCATTGCCAACATGCAGGTCTTTATCAGAGAAGTCGAGACTATTGACAGAGCTACACCAATTGTCATCATGTTGTTGTTGAAATATGGCACACAGAAGGCAAACAATGATGTCTGCGCAAACGCCAACGATACAATAAAATGCACAACCGACTTTGTCGTGAATGCCATGATGTTAAAGAATAAAAATCCTATTCCTCCGCAGATTTTTAGCACCATGTTGAGATATTCATTATCAGCAACAATGGCAGTTCCGAAGAGCGAAATTACCATTTTCATTGTGAAAAAAGGATAAACGATTGATGATATTCCTGCCACAACAAATAGGTATTTCAGCTGCAAATTTTTGTAAATTCCAAACAACACATTATGCAGTGGATATACCCCGAGTTTAAACATCATCGCAAGTAAAAAGAGGACGTAAATGGCATTCACAGTTTTGTTGTTCTGCAATGTTGACAGTGAGTTCCTTATAATATCCAAGTTCAAATTGCCGGTAATTTGATACAAAACACCGGCCGCAAGCAAGAAAATCACGCCAGCAAAGCTACTCAAAATCATGTAGTTATACGCATTTTTCACACACTCTGCCCTGCTCCCATGTGCGTAAATAATGTAGTTCGTAATGCAGACAATCTCAAAAAAGACATAACTGTTGAAAATGTCATTTGTCAACGCAATCCCGTTGGCACCGCAAAGCATAATGCAAACAAACCCCCTAAATGCATAGTCTGTGCCACCTTTCCATGTGGTTGCAAAGAACAAAATGGAAATCAAAAATAGTGCCATCACTGCGATTGACCTGACAAGATTGATCTTCAACTCAATTCCCATGGCCTTAGACCAGTTACCGATAACGGAATAATACGTTTCTCCTCTGATGAGATTTAGCCTATAAGTTGCATAAACAGTGCAACAAAACATCAAAAATGACAGCCCCATGTATGCAACATTGACAACTCTTGGCTTTCTATCACGCACCATGAATGAGCAAAATCCCATAAACAGTGGAACAATAATTGAAATCAGATGTATATTCTGCGCCAATTTTAGCATTCACATGATGTGAAAATAAGAAAATTTATTTGCAAGAATGAAAAAAATATAAAAAATAGAGAGCAAGAAAAAGGAAGAAAAATATGTTAGTTTCTTACAACCTCAGTTTTTTGCACTAACGTATTCGTGTTTTTATTCGCTTCTTTGTTATTGACATCATCTAAAACTTGCTTCTTTATAACTACTTTTTTGTTATCATCCTTTGTAACTGCATTGCCAATAATACCACCCAGACCGGTAAGCACAGCTCCACCTAAACCAGCAGCTGCAAGTGAATCACCAACTATTCTGAAAGCACCATCGCTCTTTGGGAATTTGCTGTCATAATCGGCCTCTATTGCACTTTTTGCATCAGCCAATGTAGCACCTGTTTTTCCAGCAACTTTGTCCAATGCTGCTTGATTATCTTCAATCTTTTTAACATTATCAAGCAACGTTTGTGCCTGTGTTACATCGTTCTGCTCAGCAATTGCTTGCTCATTAACAAAACTACTCAATTTTTCATTATTTGTTGATATAGCTGCTTTCTCAAGATCTGTAAAGTTTGTCAATGCCATTTGTTTTGCATTCTCATCCTTTTCTGTTAGATAGGCATTAACATATTCATATTTTTTTTGGGCATAATCAGCCTCATGTTGTTGTGTTATCACATTAGCCGATGCTTTGTTATAGTCATCAATTAAACTTTATTGCTTTTCTGAAAGTGCCATATTTACTTTACCGGTGGTCTCATTAAAACTTCCATCATGAATTGCCTTCTGCTGCTCCTCTGTCAATGCATAATTCGTATTATTAATAATTGCGTTATCATTACCAGCGACTCCACCAGTTCCGGTTCCATCTTTTCCAGAAAAAGCTTCAACAAGTGCTTTTGCGTTTTTTGCATCGGTACCAGTAAATGAAGAAATTTTCTTGCCATCTTTATCCAATAGATTGGTACCATTATATTTAATTTTACCATCTATAATGTCTTGCACTTGTTGATCAGTAAACAATTTATCTTTAGTACTTCCATCTTTCATTGTGGTTTTAATATTATTAATAGCGGTCTTATAATCTTGATAGTTTTTTTGATCGGTACTATCCAAGCTGGTAGTCGGTTCTTTTCCGCCTTTAATCTCAGTAGCCTGTTCTGATGTAAAATCGTTATTTTTAGTCAGATTGTCAAAAGAACCACTTTTAGCATCCTCAGCAATCTGTACATCTTTATTTTCTTTATCAGAAATTTCCTTCAACTTATTTACATCCAACTTTCCATTTTGCAGATTATTTGCTTGATAATCTGCATAATTATTCGCTATTGTAGCTTTCTCTTTTTCATCAGTTGCCTTATTATACTTATCAAATTGTTCCTTGACATTGGCTGCATCCTTAGCTTCTGCTGTTTCTTTGTTCAAGTCTTTTTGAATCTCTTCAGAATTCAACTCCCCTTTTTCAAGCTTCTCTTTTTGTTCGTCGGTAAGTTTAGCCTTGCTATTATTTATCTCTTCATCGGTCTTCTTTGCATCATCAATTTCGTCATCCTTCTTAGAATTGTTTATGGCGTGCATTATGTGATAGGCTGCAATCATAAGCAAACCAACCAGCAATAAACATAAGAATATAATTAACAAAGCTCTCAACCATGGGTGTCTTTGCCAAAAACTGCGCGTGTCTTTCTTTTCTTCACTGACAACCTCCTTAGTTTTAACTACTTTTTTTGGATTATTTTCCACAACATCGGTTGAAGCATTTGTTGAAACGGTGCTAATTTGCGTGTTTGGTTCATCACTATAACTTCCATCCTTTGTTATTGTTTGACCATTAACCTTAACATCCCAAGACCCAACATCACTAACATTTGCTACATTATCAACCACCTTTCCGCCATCAATACGGATATGTCTTTTTATATTAACCATAAAACAATTACAAGTAATTGTACTTTTTTTTAAAACATTGTCAACAAGAAATTTTCTTGACATTAATTTTTTTTCAAAAGTCCTGTAACTGATATGGGTCTTTTGCTTTTTCTACACTTTGTTTTAGCGGCCGCGATAATAGTTTTTGTCCTCGTTCAAAGATCAGCTGAAAGTACAATTTTGGTATCAAGTCAACACTTTGCACCCGGTGGAGCAAACAAATTATTGGTAAAAATAACACGCACGTTGGTGATAATTTTCTTCCTAAATTGCTTCCTAATTTCGTATTTGAAATACCACAAAAACAAGGTTGAAGAGGTCAAAGTTGATGTCCCAATTGCAGAAAAATCGGTTCCTATGGACTAATATGAAAAGGTTTTTGGCTCTGTCATTTTGCTGGGTTTCCTCATTTTGTATATTAAATAATACTTCTTTTTCCCTATCAGAGAATGACAAATACGTCCAATTTTTGAAGTCAATTAATACTATCAAAGCATCATTTAATCAGACAATTTACGGCAAGAAAAACCAAACAGCAAATGGCATCATTGCAGTCAAAAAGCCAGATAAAATCATGCTTGAACACAACGCGGAGGAGATGGAAATTAAACTTGTTTCTGTCGGAAAAACGCTGAAAATCATAGACAAAAAAATTGGTCAGACAACCTACCTTGACAAAGGATATGCCGATCTGATGCAGATTTTCACAGATAAAATGGATGCCAAAAGGCTAACGTACGATCCAAAAAGAGGTATCTGCACGAAGTTCAACTATCAAGAAGCTGGCTGGGAGAGCTGTCTGCAAATTGATTTGGATAAAAACACAATCAAACAAATGACACTGTATCGCCTTGAAAGCGCGGAAATTGACGGCAAAACCAAGTTTAGTATTGCAAAGATTTTTGATATATTCTTTGAAAATGTGGTCATCAACGGCACGGTCAGTGACAGCGAATTTGTCATCAAGGACAGTCGTATTTTTGACGAAGACGATGACTAACATTTTATGGGCGGTTGCATGAGATTTCTCAGAAAATGGTATTATGACGTTGACCATTTTACCCTCTTCTTTGCACTCGGATTAGCCGCACTCGGTCTGCTAATGTCCTTCTCGGTCAGCCCAGCCATGTCATATCGCATTCATGTCAGCACATATCACTTCTCTGTCAGGCACGTATTTTTCTGCATTGTTGGCATCTCCATCATGTTGCTTGTGTCAATGTTCTCCCGTATCTCAATACTCAATATGTCATACGCAGGTCTGTTTGTTTGCATATGTCTGCTTGGGGTTGTCCTCCTGACAAGTGGCAATATCAAGGGTTCAAAGCGCTGGATAAGCCTCGGGTTCTTCGCAGTCCAGCCAGCAGAGCTACTAAAACCGTTCTTCATCATCATGAATGCGCACTTTTTGTCCCTCAAAAACAAGACAAAAATCACATCGTTCATTTCAGTTGGAATGTTAGGAACAATTGGCATTTTACTACTCCTCCAACCTGATTTCGGCAACACAATACTATACAGCTCAATCTGGTTCGTGCAAGTTTTTCTCGGCAGCGTTGGTGTTAGAATTTTAATCGCATCACTGTTGATTGGTGTCGTCTCGCTGGCATCAATCGGTTTTTTTATGTTCCCACACTTCCATTACAGAATTGTCAATTTTCTCCAACTCAAAGCTGGTCAAGAGCAATATCAAACCAAGAAATCAATAGAGAGCATCCATAATGGCGGCTTTTTTGGCACTGGGCTCGGTGAGGGCGATGTCAAATATCAACTACCAGATGCCCATACCGACTACATCTTTGCCACAATTTGCGAAGAATGGGGCGCCATTTTGGCCATCTCAATGTTGCTGGTATATCTATATTTCACATATCGCCATCTTGCATCAAATTTTACAAACTCAAAATATGAAATCCGTGTCATCTACGGCCTTGTCCTAATGATTGTCATCCAGAGCTGCGTCCACATCGGTGTTAATATTAACCTCCTGCCAAGCAAAGGCATCACCCTACCACTCGTAAGTTACGGTGGCTCATCCATGCTCGCAAACTCACTGATTTTCGGCTTCCTGCTTGCATTCACGAGAAAAACCTACGCATTCAAATCAAACTATTCAGATTTTGAGATGGTGAGAAAGAATTAGATGTTATTAACCAAGTGCATTTCCTTTACTTTTACTTTGTCCTGTTCCAACACCTGTGGCACCAGAACTAATGACCGTATCAGCTTTCACCGTGCTTGTACCAGTAATTTGCATTCCACCTCTTTCTTGTAAAGGCGCTTGAACAGTTTGCACCTGTTGTTGCGTTTGCGCTTGTGGTGCCGGTGCAACTGTCTGAGTTTGATTTTGTTGCAGATCTTTTTTCTCTGCCTCAGCAATTTTTTTCAATGCTTCTTTATTAATGCTATTGTTTTCTTTAATACCATTCTCTTGACAAAACTTATCCATGTAATTTTTCTGTTCTTCGTTAAGAAGCTTATTTTCTTTCATAAATTTATAAACACCACCAAGCAGATGACCCACTTTATCTGCATCCTTTTTCTTCGTTGCCGCCATTTCCTTTTCTTTTTCAATGTCTTGACTTGTAAAAATCTTATTCCAAGGATCACGACCTTTTATTTCTGCTCTCTTTTCCGCATGATC
Source organism: Rickettsiales bacterium (assembly GCA_017477855.1). Classification (GTDB taxonomy): domain Bacteria; phylum Pseudomonadota; class Alphaproteobacteria; order Rickettsiales; family Deianiraeaceae; genus UBA4311. The sequence goes on from JAFUUN010000085.1 coordinate 7,863, forward strand.
AGACTCCAACATTGCGATCTCAATCTTTTTAATTAACCAACCAATAATAGGAATATTATATGGAAAATCTTTCTGTTTATTTATTTCTGCTTTTTTTTGTGCAAGCGTACATGGATTACCGTTTTTATCAACAAGTCCAAGCTCTTCGTCCGCGATTTTTGAAACTGTTTTATTGGCTTGAGATGTCAAATCTGATTTTAAAGTCGCATCATTAACCAATTCCTGTAATTGTTGTGTTGACAAATCTTCTCTAATATGAAACTTGCGATCATTTTTTATTTTATTTGCCATCAAATCCTTACCGTTAACTTCAACGCGAATACTTCCTGATGCCGAATTAGTCTCACTCATATAAAACATTTATATTATACATCTTTAAATCAAATAGTAAAGAAAAAAATGAAAACATCAGCAAACTCCATTAAAAGTTTTTTTACTGAATAAGATGCCGTCTGATGATATACACATTAAAACTGTCCAACAAGAAACCTATTGTTTCCAATGTTTTGTTTAATCCCAAAATTTACACTAGGATTGTTTGGAAAATGTACAATTGGAGAGGCATCTGTGATTTGAAGAACTTTCAACTGCTCCTTATCAACAATCACATCTTGTTTTCTGTTCATATTATCTTGTACAGCAGCAAGGAGTAGGCCAGGATCTCTATTTAGTGTCAAATCCTCCGCTTTACGATTCTCTTTAATTAAATCGGCATTTGGTTTTGTCTGTCCCGACACTTGTGCGTTTAGAGCAGATGTATCAAAACACGCTTTCAAAGACTCATCATTGTTAACAACCTCGCAAATTTGAGAAGAAAGCAATCTCTCCAAACCAGACTTGTCTAATATTGCTCCATCTTTCTCAAGGTTTTCTGATAGTTGGGTATTTTTGCTAATTATCTTGTTCACTAACTCATTTACATTGTTCTTCATGTTTGCTGCCATTTCTTGACGTCTCGCTTCATCCATGTTTTTATCATTACCATAGAAAGCTTTTGCAGTATTGTTTATCTGCTCTTCTACCTTTTTTTCAATATCTTTGTTCAGTTCTTTTAATTTATCGCTTTTATCCTTATTTAAGAAATATTTTACTAAAGCAGGTATAATAAACATTACATCAAAGGCATTATATTTATATTTATCTTTATATTCTTCTATCTTCTCTTTATTGGTTTTACCACTCGATGAATCCTTGGCTTCTTCTGATAAAATGTTTTCTTTAGCAGTATCTTTCAATGCTTTTTGTTCTTCAATCCTTCCCTTAATACCTGATGCATTTCTAATTGCCAGAAGTTTTATTGCTTTCTCATTTTCTTTTTCTTCCATATTTATAGCATAATTATATTTTTTTTTTTACACAAGTCAACTTTTTTCCTCAAAATATTTCTTCCCTTTCAGCTTTTCAGGAAGATAATCCTCTGTATCATATGCATTATACCCTTTGCTATATCCCCACTGCTTCATCATTTTGGTTGTGGCATTGCGAATTTTCAGCGGAATTGGCAGGTTTCCGAAGCGCATTGCGTCCTCCATGGCACGTGAAATTGCCTCATCCACACGGCGTTCCTTCTTGCATTTTGATAAATATATCACCCCATGCGACAGGTTTATCATGCACTCTGGTAGACCAACCTGTTGGCATGCTTGAAACACCGCATTTGCAAGCATCAGTGCATATCTGTCCGCAAGACCGACATCCTCACTTGCAAAAATCACCATCCTACGCGCAATAAATAATGGGTCCTCCCCCGCATTCACCATCCGCGCAAGGTAGTAAAGTGCGGCATTGACCTGGCTCGCACGCATTGATTTGATGAACGCCGAAATCGTATTGTAATGTTCCTCGCCCTTGTGGTCGTATCTCAAACACTGCGTTTGCACCGCCTTTTTTATTGTCTCCTCGGTGATTTTCCCATAAACCTGCAATATCGTTTCAATGACAGAAATTATATGGCGCGCATCGCCGTTTGCCATCTCAGCAAGCATTTGCAGCACGTTTTCGTCCTCAACCTCAGCAACCCGCTTGATTATTGTCTTCAAGTTCTGAATTGACAACTCCTTTAGCACAAAAACTTGGCACCTTGACAGCAGTGGCGAGATAACCTCAAAACTCGGATTTTCTGTTGTTGCACCTATTAAATAGAGGCTGCCGTTCTCAACATATGGCAGTAAAAAATCCTGCTGTGCCTTGTTGAAACGATGAATTTCGTCAAGAAATAAAAGTTTTGGTCTTCCGAACATTGACGGCTTGGCTACTATGTCGCGTATGTCCTCTTTGCTCGCTGAAACAGCTGACAGTTCGTGATAATCCACGTTCAGCGCACTTGCGTAAATCCTGGACAGCGTCGTCTTTCCAACACCCGGCGGGCCATATAAAATGAATGACATCAGGTGTTTTTGCTCAATCGCAATTCGCAGTGGACAATTTTTTCCAACCAAGTGCTCCTGCCCAACATAATCATCAAGCGTTTTTGGACGAACTTTGTTTGCAAGAGGAGGCATATCAAGCCACTAAAATGGTGCGTCTGGATGGACTTGAACCATCGACCTTCTCCTTATCAGAGAGACGCTCTAACCAACTGAGCTACAAACGCGTCAATTCAGACGAATTGACAAATTATAATTTGCAAGTGATTTTATTACTAAAAAAAAGAAAAAGCTATCAAACTTAGCTACGACCTACTCTCCCAGCTTTAAAAAGCAAGTACCATCGGCGATGAAGCGTTTCACGTTGGAGTTCGGAATGGGATCCTGTGGTTCCACTTCTCTATAATAGCTAAGATTGATAGCAAATCAATCCTAAGAAATATAGTCATTTCAAGTTTAATGTTTTTATGAATTTAACTCAAAAACTAATAATAGTTTTTACACTACACACAGGTAAAATCTAATATAAATCAATCGAGTGATTAGTAACAGTCAGCTCAACACATTGCTGTGCTTACA
>JAFUUN010000086.1 GCA_017477855.1 Rickettsiales bacterium
GCTCCTCGCTCTTCTGTCGAAGTTCCACTCCGCCCCGCTCCTCGCACAAACTCGCTCCGCTCCGCGCAACACTATTTCACCTGCTCTATAACAATGTATCCTCTGTCAAAGCCACTAACTGCTGCGTTCATGGCGTGATACAAGTCTTCAACATCAACCCACACCCATGTGCCAAGGTGGCCTGCGACATCCATTATCAGCACTTTGTCTTTGCCTTCGTGATATGCTACAACTGGTGAGAAATGTCCGCTTGTAAATGGATACATCAAACCAAGATGATAGTTGACAACAAGGTATTTACCATTTTGCGAGGTAATATCCTTGATAAGCTTTCTGAATTGCTTGATATTTTCTTTTGTCATGTTCTCTGGTCTGACTGGATATGTCGTTGCCTTGACATGTGGATGCAAGTTAAACAGTTCTTCAAGATGCTTCAGGGCAATTCCACCTTCATATTGACCATTATTTCTTTTCTTTTGGCGCGAAACAGCCAAATAATCTTTTTCATCTTCATCACCTTTGTAGAGCTCTGCAATATTTTCTTCGGTCAAAACAAACCTTCCGTTATCCATGCCGTTGTATTCTTTCAACAGTGAGTGTTTTTTATCAAGCAGGAACTGTGTACATGTGTTTTCATATATTGCTGACAGAACAAGACGCATTGTTGCAAATCCGCATGACGTTGGCCACTGCTGGATTGCAAAGTGATGTGCTAATTCGTAAAATGGCTTCGAATAATTTGTTTCTCTCAACATTTTTATTCCTTCGTCAGAGTTCCACAAAATCGGTTGTTTGCCACTGAACATGCTTCCTACGTAGTTCTTGTATTTCCTCTTTGGACCTTTTATTGCACTAAAATCCCTGTCTTCAATTTTTATTTGTTGATTGTTGTTTGACTGTTTTTTGAATGACTGGCATGAGCAAACAAGTCCTAAAATAGTAATCGCTAATGCAGTATTCCTGACGGTCGTCATAAAAAAATCAGTGGTTTGTTTGTGTGAAAAAAATAAAAATCAATTAATAATTTGCCTGCTTTGCGTTTCTGATTTCAAACTCTTCGCTTTTTAACATTTTTATCATGTGTTTGGTTTGTTTATCCAGTTTCTTTTTTTTATCAAGTTTGCTCTGTTTTACATCTTTTTTAAGCGATTTGCCATTCACTGCATATATTTTATCATCATGTTTTTCTTCTTTTTTTAAAAACTTATTTTTCATCATAAATTTCTTAAAAAACCATTTCTTTATCAGTGAAGTTCTAATCATATCTGGTTTTTCAATTTCTTTCTTTTTCTTTCTTCGTTTGCCCGCAATATGTGTGCAAATGTATAGCAATATTTTTTTGTTTTTTGAGATAGCAAGTGCACCAAATCCTACAAAAAATACAACCTCAATGTAGTCAGTATTACCAAAAAGGAAGATATGCATCACGGTTTTAATCATTCCAATCATTGTCGCTGATGTGATTGCAACCGATGTATAGCTGCTTTTTAGAGCTGCAAAACCAAACGCGATAAGCATACTAACACCTGTAATTGGGTCAAGGACAAATCCAGTCAATATTAGATTTATAAAGTTTTTGCTCTCATTTTTGAACTTGTTCCAAAGTGGAAAATGATGCCCCAAGTGTGCCACAACAGCAGTCGTATCCATGATGTATTTATTCTCAAAGAAATATGCAGACAGCAGCGTTGCGATGAGACACTTTGTTATATCAAGAATGTTTCCAAACGTTTTTAGGAATGATTTTTTGTTGTTAATCTTCTGGATTTTAGCAATTATTTGCTTCATTATCTTATTTTTAGTGCGATATTCACCAAGAAAACAGACAATTTTTGAGAACTGCAACGAGCACAGTAGGTAAGTCAAAACCATGAATGTTATTAACGATACCGTTGCCATTTTGTAATTACGGATTATTGTAGCAGGTTTTTACAAAAAGACAAATATTTTTTATCAACTATTGGTTTGCTTATTGCCTACGTATCTTAATGAGTTATTATATTTACTCAAATAAACATGTAAAAAAGAATAAAACTAACAACACTTGCATTTTACAAACTGCTTTTGAATGTGAAATGTTGGCTTGTGAAACGTAAAAATTTAAGCTTTGTTGACTTCGGGCTTGAACACATCACACTGCTTGTTTGCACTGTTGAAAACAAGAGCATCGTTGATATTCCATTTCTTGAAAAAGTTCAAATAGAACGGCCAATTCAACGGCCACAGAGCTCACTTGCGCAGCTGGAAAACTTTGAAATCATGATGCGTCTGATTGATATTGCAGAGAAAAAACTTAACATCAATATTTCAGATGTCATTTTTGTAATCAAGGATAAGTCAATAAAGCATTTTGCCTACAAAAAAAAGCTACTATTTAAGCGCCCACAAAAAGTGTCCTACATGAACGAAGAAAAACTTTCAATGCAGGTTTTTAAGGATTTTTACAGACAATATAGCCGTGAATATAGCGTTGTTGACTTCATTTGTCATAGCTTCACGATTGACGGACAAACGGCGGTGAAAAATCCATACAAGCTAAAATGTGAGCAAGTTGAGATGTTTGCCAGCATTATTGCCGTCAGAAAAATTTTCTCAAAGATGTTTTGTACCTACATGGAAAAGTATAAAATTCATACAAAACACTATATTTCATCATGTATCGGCGTAGTAAATTTGATAAAAGAGCGCCTAAAAAAAGGGAATACGTTGGTTATAGATATTGGATCATGCAGTGCTGAATATTGCCTGCTCCACAAGGATGTTATAATTGACATGGGGCTTGTTAACATCGGCGGATTTGACATGACGCGCGACATTGCAAATGTGCTGAAAATACACATGCAAGATGCAGAAAAGTTGAAATTAGCAGACAACGAACGAGTACCTTCTGGGGAGATAAAAAATTCTGAATGTTTTGATATTAGGCGAGTTTTTCAGGCAAGAGAGATTGCTGATGCCCGTCTAAGTGAGCTATTTGACTGCATTGACAAGGACGTAAAGAAAAAATACAAAAAAATATCATTTAGCAAAGTTTTGCTCTGTGGTGGCGTCGCGAGATATAAAAACACGGTGCAGATTGCTAAAAATATATTCAACTGCGAGATTGGTATCATTGACAGCGAATACATAAAAGCCAGTGCAACCGTCCGCGCAAAAGTACCAGCATACTACGCAAGAGAGGAAAACATCCAAATCATCGGCGCGCTGTCATTTTACATTGATAATCTCAATAAATACGCCAACGCTAAGCGTGGGTTCATTTTTAAAATGCCGTCAAGAATAATCTGCTTTTTGCGTGATTTGTTATATTAACTTCACAATCAAATATATTATAGCAACAAACGGAAAAAAGAACAAAACTCTTTCAAAAATTTGGTAAAAATAGCGTCTGTTAAGCATCATGTGCCTAAAAAAGCTGTTCATATCAAGATGCACAATAAACAGAACAAACGATGCAAGCAGACATGTGATACCAACAAGGCGGCTATTTAAGCCAGTAAAACGATTGACAAACAAGCAGACAATTCCAGCTAAAAACAGAATTTTTACGAATATGCTTGAAGTTTTAATCAAAATCCAGTCAACTTTCAAAAAGCATACAAATCTCGATGCAATGTTTGTTATTTTCTCATTCATTTGTTAATTCAAATATCTTATCAACCATCATTCTATTCAACGCGGGCCCTGATTTGTAGCAATCAAACTCGCCGTTGATGAACTTTCCAGTTGTCATTAAATCGCCAATCACATCAAGGATTTTGTGGCGCACTGGCTCATTTGGAAAACGTAAATAGTTGTCAATTGTTTTCACACTGTCGTTGCCAAAAATCACCATGTCAACATTGCTGAAATGCTTCTTGATTGACTTATGGATATCAACCTGTTTTTCGGTGCAAAATGTCCGAGCGGGTGCTATTTCAGTAAAGTAATTCTGTTTTGTCTCATCAAATGTAAATACCTGCTTGCCAATCGTTTTTTCATCAAATTCAAGCTCAAAATCGATGCGCAAATGATCGCATGGGCGCACAGTTATGCTCCCAAAACCGTTTTCAACCTTGATTTCATGCGGAATATTATAAACACAGTCCTCCTCGCCAATGTCAACTCTGCCAGCCGAGCGCAGCAACCTTATCCAGTAGTTTGCACTGCCATCAAACATCGGTACCTCTTCGCCGTCAACATCTATCTCCAAATCAGTGATTTTCAGCGCCCAAACTGCCGACATCAGGTGCTCTATCATCAGCAATTTTACCTCGCCATTTGACATTGTGGTATTCAAATGCGCGGCATCAAAAGTGCTTTCACGGCCAACTTTGATAATCGGGTTGCAAATGCCAATATCTGTTCGGCACACAAAAATACCGCTGCCCACCTTGGCTGGCTTCAATGTGACAGTCAGATATTTCCCAGTATATTGCCCGATGCCAGTGTAGCTCACCGCGTTTGCAATCGTTTTTCGCATAACTAAATCTTCTTTATCTTATTGCCAAATTTGTAACCATCTATCTCCACCATTTCCTGCTCGGCCTCACTAAAATCGCTGACAAGCTCCAATTTTTCTGACAGCGTTTGCTCTTGTATGTAGTCCTTCCACTGTGCCAGAACTTCACTAAATATCGCATCTTTGGAGAAAATTGTTGTCTCAATGCGGTCGGAAATAAACAGTCCATTATCTTTTCTTGCCTGTTGAACCATGCGCACAACATCTCGCGAGAGCCCTTCCAGCAGCAACTCGTGCGTGATTTTTGTGTCAATCATGACGAGCACATTGTGGAGCGCGCACTGCATGGCCTTTGAGCCGTCTTTTGGCTTGTATTCCACCTTGAAAAGTGCCTTGTCAACCTCCGCGCCAGCAATGATAAGATTGCCATTTTCACCGATTTTCCACTCGCCATTTTTCTGCGCCGCAAGAATATTTTTCAGGTTTGAGCCAAATATTTTCCCGCACTCGCGCATGTTTAGCACAACCTCGCAGTTTGCAATTTCATCAATATTTCCGCTGAAAATTTCAACCTCTTTCACATTAATTTCCTGCTTTATCATCTGCAAAAACTCGCCGCTCAACTCGCGCGCAAGGTCTAAATCAGTGCTGCCACTGCACAAAGTCATCTTGGAAATTGGCATGCGCACGCGGATGTTCGCATCTTTTCTCAACGACAACGCGCTGTTGCAAATGTCACGCACCAAGTCCATTTTGGCCACTACATCAGCATCCACGACAATGTTCTGCAAGTCGGGAAAGCTCTGCAAATGAACGCTCAAACTACTCATTTCAACTCATCCCCTAACACTTCAAAATTTATAATTTGCAAGTGAAAAATCGGCTCCGCCATTTCTGGCAGAACCGACCCGTTTTTTATTTACTTATTAGAAACTTAAATCTAATAAAATATATCATCATTTCACTTCACATCTTCCATTACTTTGATGATATTGCAGCCGTATTTCAAGTTTGTATCAGAATGATATATCGCTGAACTCACTTGATTGACTGGTTTGTCGTAGCAGGTTTGCAAGATTTCAGCTGTTGTCGCGCCCGGTCTTCTTGAAGCATTACCTTTGAAGGCAACCATTTTACCAGTTCCCGGACGGCCATCATCAATTTTTGCATCCAACTCTGATGACATTTTTGAGCTTAAAGCACCCGTTGATTTATTACAAACACAAACTTCCGATTGTGATGCTTTACATCCGCAAGCGTAGTCATTTCCGAACAACGATACTGTGTTGTGGCCGTCAAGGGCGCTTTTATATCTTATGTCATTGGTTTCATAGTCGCTGTCTGGCACCATGTTGCTAATCAAGAAGTTATATTTATATTCATAAACAATTGGATCTGACCAACCATGCAATGATACACTCAAATTGTTGTCAAACGAAGCTGGTGCCGAAAAACGTGCACCATTTCCACGATAGGCATTGTCCTCGCTCCACCACGAAGTTGCGCCAGTAATTGGATTGTCGCAACCCCAACAAGTTATATGGCTGATGTCTTCAATCACACCTGCTTTTGAAAGCAAGCACATTGGATAGAACAACCCTTGCACGTTTTTGTTGTCCATCACTTTTCTTGTTGAGCTATAACCGTGATTGGTATTTGCAATTAATTCACAAAACTGTTGATGTGTTTTTGTCAGAATACTGTTTGGACCACTTCTGGTCCAATCTTTATATGTTCCTTGAAATTCTGCATACTTTAAACAAGTTTTCCTGCTCATTGAACCGGGCAGCAATTTGTAAGTATCATAAAACTGATGAAATGCTTTCTCATAGTAATCAAATTCAAAAATGATACGTTGTATTTTAGCACGATCAACAATCTGTCTTCCTACTAAAAGAGAACCAACAAGAAGTGATAAAATCAGAAGAACAATAGATAATTCTATAAGTGTAAAAGATTTTTTAAGAGATGATGCAAAGCTTAAACTACTCTCTCTCTCTCTCTCTCGCTGCGCGAAGAGATAACAATATTATTAAAAAGTTTCATAAAACAAGTAAA
>JAFUUN010000087.1 GCA_017477855.1 Rickettsiales bacterium
TAATTTTAAATTCTACTCGCGTATTTGCACGTTTTTTGGCATCAATGTGATAGTTAAAAAACATCGTGATAATCAAATGCTTTTCCGGATAAAGCTTGGAGCTCACAGAGTTTGTCAGATAAACCTTGGCACCTATGGGAGTTTTTGAGCCAGAGATTGATGCGTAAATCTTTTCATAAATATTCAGTTTTTCGTAGATAAATTCAATCTTCTCAATTTTTGTTTCACGCTGCAATTTTAGTAATGACAACGACAAATCACCATCCTCGTTTGTACTTGCATCGTGCATGTATTTCTCAAACACATCGGCTGTTGACAGGTTCTTCACAATGCTGGCCTTCAAGCGCATAGCATCCATCGGTTGCTGTTTTTTTTCATACTTAAAACTCTCATAGTTCATCACATAGCGCTTTATCATAAGTCTCAACACACCTAAGCTCTGATCTTTTGTATCCTGCATTGGTGTCACTTTGATGTAAGTATTTTTTTTGTCTTTGTGATCTACAAAAATTACATAATGCTCTACCGCGGCTTTTGATGCCTTGACGCTGTCAATGATAACGAATGCACGCCAAAAACACAGGCATGCCAGCGCAAAAATTAGAAGGTATGAAAAACGCTCGCTTGCACAGTCAACATACATTGTATTATACCACTTTCTTGCATTTTCGTAATATGCATCGTTCACAGTTCCTTGTTTTTAATGGCAGATAATTGTCAAGATGTGTTGTGCTGCCCGAGGCCACGCCCTCGCGGTTTGTATTTCGCTCCTCGCGTTGCTCCTCGCACAAACGCGCTCCGCGCCGCACAACATAATTTTATTCTTGATTATCATTTTTAGCCTGCAAATCTTCCAAAACAGCATTCAATTCGCGCTTCAATTTCTGCAACATCTCCGCATCATCTGAGAGACGGCGGCTATATTTCTGCTTGCTTTGGTTTATCTTATCAATTATCTGTTTCATAAGCACCTTGACCTGCGGATTTTGCATTAATTTGTTGAGTTTTTCATCATCAGACATTACTATCCCATTAACCACGTTATCAAAAAGTTTGCAATCAAGATATAGACACAGGCCAACACGACTGTTGAAATGGTTGTGTGTTTAATTCCAACAGCTCCGTAGATTGTTTTGTCGCCTTTGTAGCATGCAATAACCGACAAAATCAAACCAAACGCAGCACCTTTTATAAAACCCATCATATAATCAGGCCATTCAAATCCCTCACAGATGAGGTTAAGGAAGTATGTCTCTGTGAAACCATAAAGCTCAGTTGATATGAAAAAACTGCCAATCACACCAGTAATTATTGCAATCGTCGTCAAAAGTGGTTGGGCAATTATCATTGACAGGACGCGTGGGAAGTAGAGAAAACGATATTTGTTGATGGACATACTTATCAAACTGTCAATTTGATTGTTAGTTGCCATACTGCCAATTTCTGCCGACATTGATGACCCAACACGCGCAACAACCATCAGTCCACCAAGCACCGGGGCAAGCTCTTTCATGAGCGCTAACAAGACAATGTAAGGAATATTGTCGTCAATTCCAAATTGGCGCAAGCTATTGAATAGCTGAACTGTTAGCACGGCACCAGTGAAAAAGCCAGTCAGCCCGACAACCGGGATAGAACAGAAACCGTTGAGATACAGCGAACTCATGAAATTGTTGAAGAAGAACCGCCTATGAAGTGCCGAGGTTAGTAGCTTCCATGAGAAAATACTGAACTCACCGAGCGCAGTGGTGAAGACAATCATGCGGTTGCCAACGTTCTGGCAAATCAACAGTGCCAGCTTAAATAGATGTGTTTTTTGAATTAGATTTAGTATCTTTTCCACAAGTTTTAAAGTGAAAAAAGGATATTATTGTCAAGTGAAAAATCACCCACCAACAATTTCTTGCCAGTTGGCGACCCGTTTTTTATTTACTTATTAGAAACTTAAATTAGTATTGCTAAACAACCCAAGTAATCTTACTGTAAAGATCGGTCTTCGCAAATCTCACAAACCAAAACTTCACAACCTAACTATTAACCAATTTTTTCTGTTTGAACAATGCGTGTTTTCTTAAATATGGGTCAAATTTTTTAAATGCTAACTTTGTTTGGTTTTTTCTTGGATCAACCCAGCGAACATATGAATATCCACTTTCTTCATTTGTCAATAACACCAATGTTCTGTTTTTCTTTGCCATA
>JAFUUN010000088.1 GCA_017477855.1 Rickettsiales bacterium
CGCCTCGTTCCTCGGCGGCCAAACTCGCTCCGCCCAGCGCAACAAATCAATTCAAAAATTTGACATAGCATTTATGAAGAAAACATTGAATTGGATAAAATCCATCAAAGCAAACGATCCAGCAGCAAGGAGCGTATTGGAGATACTTCTTTGCTACCCTGGGCTGCATGCGGTTTTGCTGTATAGGATTTCGCATGTGTTCTATAATTGCAAGTTGTTTCTTATTGCAAGAATTATAAACTATATTGGAAGAATGTTGACTGGTGTTGATATTCACCCTGGTGCAAAAATTGGTAAGAGGTTGTTTATAGACCATGCGCAGGGAGTTGTCATTGGTGAAACGGCTATAATCGGGGACGATGTCGTGATGTATCATTGTTCAACTTTGGGGGGAACCGGCAAAGACAAAGGCAAACGCCACCCTACTGTTGGAAATAATGTTATTATTGGCTGTGGCGCAAAGGTGCTTGGAAATATCACTATCGGCGATAACGCCAAAATTGGTGCAAATGCAGTTGTATTAAAGGATGTGCCCGCAAATTCAACGGTTGTCGGTGTGCCGGGAAGGGTTGTTAAGAGTTCTTCTTAAACCTCCTCAAAATTCTTGACAGCAACTTGAATGTCCCATTTTGTTGCTTCTTTTCCTCTGGCGCAACATTGAATTTTGCCACTATTGAGTGATATAGCTCAACAGCCGTCGTGTTATTTCCAATGCTATCCAACATTCTCAAAATGAACTCCTCGTTGTGTTCAAAAGCATGCTTGGTTGTAATGACTTTTATGTTAAATTTGCGCTGTATTTCCTCAATCTCCTTCATGTATGACACGACAAGATAGTCTAAAACTTCCGACTTTGCCATGATTTCAATGAACTCCTTCTTAGTGACCCTTGGGTCAAGAAGTTGCTCCTTGATGCTATCTAAAATGTCAACCGCAATGATTGATGGTGCCTTAACAAGCCCCGTTCCGTTGCAACAACCGCACTTGATTGTCAACATCTCGGCCACACTTGAACGCATGCGCTGACGAGAAATCTCCACCAAACCAAATTGACTGACCTTTGCAAACTGCACCTTTGCCTTGTCAAACATGAATACTTTTTGCAGTTCGTGCTCCAAAATCCTCCTATTTTTAGGGTCATCCATGTCAATGAAGTCAACCACAATCAACCCTCCGAGATTACGCAATCTCAACTGGCGAGCAACCTCCGCGGCCGCTTCAAGGTTGGTCGCAAGAGCTGTTTCCTCCACGTTCTTGCCGTGAATTGCCTTTCCAGAGTTAACGTCAATACTCACCAAGGCTTCCGTTGGATTGATAACTAAATATCCACCTGACTTCAACGGAGCGATTGGGTTCAAAAGTTCGTCCAGCTTTTTGTCAATGCCAAATTTCTTGAATATTGACATTTTGTCGGTGTAAAGCTTCAACTTCGCGCTCTCGTGTGGCATCAACTTCTTGACAAATGCAGACAATTCTTCATAACCTTTTCTGCCACTGACAATAATTGCACTGTCATCGCCACCTTCATAATTATCTCTCACTGCCTGCGCGACAATATTGACCTCCTCATAAATAGGGTTGCCATCAATTTTTGAGTGCACTGCTTTTTGTCTGATTTCATCCCAGAGGTTGCATAAATACTGGTAGTCCCTCTTCAAATCACCGACAGATGCCCTGACGCCAGCCGTTCTGACAATCAGCCCCATTCCAAATGGAAGATTAAAACTTCGGATAATATTCAAAATGCGCTTTCTGTCTTCGTATGAGAAAATCTTTTTTGACACGCCGGAACTTCTTGAACTGTTTGGCATCAGCACACAGTATCTTCCCGGCAAGCTTATGTAGGTTGTCAGCGATACGCCTTTGTTTCCGCGTTCATCTTTGAAGACCTGCACAAGAACTGTCTGACCTCGCTTTATGACCTCTTGAATGCTGTATTTTTTGTAGATACGATATGCAGCGCGCGCCTGATTTTTCTTCTCCTCATTTGATGGCTCGCCCTCCTCATCCTCATCTTCGTCCTCATCAAAATTGCGCTTGTCCTCCTCTTTTAATGCTGCGTCAAGTTGCTCCTTGTAAAGCTTTGGCAGTTGATAATAATTTGGGTGGATTTCACTGAATGGCAAGAACCCGGCTTTGTCGCCACCGTATTCCACAAATGCTGCCTGCAAAGAGTATTCAACTCTCGTGATTTTTCCAAGATAAATATTAGATTTGATTGTCTTTTTTTGTTGGTTCTCAAAGCTGAATGAGTCCAAGTTGCCATCCTTGTCTATTATCGCCACCGAGTAATTCTCTTCTCTGGAACAATCCACTATAATTTTTGACATATGCTATACCAATTAAACGCTCTAAAATGTAGTAATAAAAATCCGCAAAACGAGCTGATAAGTTCTCAAAAAACTCATCCAGCACTGCGCTCACGAATTCAGATAATCTTTTAGTATTTTGTCTGGCATTCAGAACAATAAATAATTCATTGGAAATAAAAGACCTGATAACCGACAATCTTGCTGTGTTGAAAATTGTCTTCACCATACAAATACAAGTCATTGAAAATGAGAAAAAATAAATGTCAAGGTCTTTATTGCATTAACATACCATCAAATAGTTAAATCTTCCTGTCATCCACTCCACAAATGCCTTTTTACTAGCCTCCGCTGCAATATTGTTCGTAACCGACCCAATCTTCACTCCTTCCAGACCACAGGGAGTTATGTAATCAAACCACTTCAAATCATTATCAAAGTTGATGCTGATGCCATGGGTCAGAATGCCTTTTGACACGCGCAGGCCAATGAAGCCAATTTTGTAGATATCGCCGTATGCATCATGCATCCAAAAGCCACGTTTGTCTTTGTCGGCGTAGACATCCACTCCATGCACATTGTGTTGGTTGATAACCTCATTCAAACTCTCTAAAACAGTGCCTTCAACCTGTCTAAACCAGTCATCCAAAGTCATGTGATTTTTCCGCAAATTGCAGATAAAATATACAACAATCTGCCCTTTACCATGCCATGTCCAGAGACCTCCCCTATTAGCTCTGACAGCGGGCGTTCCCATGATTTTTCCATTTGGAGCAATCCTCTTGAATTCCTCTTCGCCAACACTCTTCCCACATGTATAGACATTTTTGTGTTCCAAAATGAAGACCTTGTCCTCTTGATATGGTTCCTCAAACCACTTCATGGCGTCTGTGTAGGCCACTGGTTCGTCAATGATAACAACATTATTTTTCATCTTCGTTGTGTTTAATTTTCACATTTTTTTGATGCAAAAGCACATACAGACATGCAACCGAGACGACCACAAACTGAATATAAAACGCATTAATTATATTGGCCTCATAGAAGAAATCCAATTCAAAGGCGCGCGACAATGACATTGCGCCGGCAAGAATAATTACAAACAGCGTTAATCTTTTTGCAGGAATACGATTTGTCTGGCGACGCAACAGCAAACAGCAAACCGCCGTAATCGTTATAATAATTGCGTAATATGCATAACACCGCGAATGCCACTCAATAGTGATTGCTTCTGTGTTTGTATCTTTGTTGTTGTATTTCTTCCAAAGTGTTGTTAGATTAGTCATACGAGCAATTTTCTTCTCCTTGACGGACATGCTACTATAAGCATTTTTGAATACCGTATCAAACAACAGGTCAATTCCTTCCATCTTGATATTGGTAATTTTCTGCTTTTTTGGCTCTTCATTTTCCTTACCAATGAGTTTTTTCTTGGCCTTACCCAAATTCATATCCAGCACATCAACGTTTCGGCATCGCGCAACCAGCTGATTGTTATCATTGTATCCCAACACAACATTGTCAGCGTAAATAATTCTCTGCCTGTCATCATCCGCAGATGTCGTGATGGTCACATTATGCAGCTTTTTCTGTTTGTCTATGCTATTGAAAAATATCTTATATTTATTTCCAAATGAGTTTATCTTCCCCGGTTCAAGATGTTGCAGGAAGTTGGTTGCCCCAAACAAGTTTCTCTGTGATAAGAAAAATGAGTTTGTCTTTGGGTATATCAATGCAAGTGCAATGGTTATAATTAATACAAACAGCGTGAAGAATGCAAACACACCAAACAGTTTGCGATATGAAAATCCCAGTGCTTTGAATGATATAAGTTCATTATTGTTGTATAATTCGTTCAGGACAAAAAAGAGTGTTCCCAAGTGCACAAATGGCATGAATTGGAATAGCAACTGTGGTAGCAAAAACGGCGACAACATTGCAAGTTGTGAGTATGTCAGAATGGCCGCCACGCTTGAATTGGCCGTGAATTCTTGAAATATTCCAAAAATTGACACACAAAATAATATCAATCCAAATCTGGAAAGTAGCAGTCCAAATGTGTATTTTTCATATAGCGGCAGCTTCATATCAGCTAAAAATAATCTTTCTGCTCTTTGCATCCCACCAGAACATTGCCTTTTCCCATTTACCTTGTGTCTTTTTGAAAATATCCACATTTGCCACCGGACATATATTTTTTACCTGCTCAACAACAGAATTCAAATCATCGTGAGTAATAAATATCACATCGTTAATCTCGTTTGCAACCTCTTCATTATTCACCAAACTGCGCAAATTATCCAGTGAAAAAACACAGATAATCTCTCTGCTATGAAAGTCATTTAAGTCCGCTGACAATAGCGCTGGTTGTAAATCGTTCTTGCCATTTTCATTTGCGATATCATGCGGGACAAAACAGTTTGTTGAAAAAGTCCAAAGCGCTTTATCTATTTGTTGGATGTTGTCCTCTGCACAAAAAACAGCAATCTTCTTGCCAGCCATGCAAAGTTTTTCCAGTAAAAAACCAAGATTGTATATTACCTTTTCATTTTCATATATTTTGTAAATCACAATCCTTTGCATGTTGTAAAAAATCAAAGATAAAACATAAATTGCAAGTTTTTATGTTGCGCTGCCCGAGGCCACGCCCTCGCGGTTTTTAACCTCCTCGCTCAA
>JAFUUN010000011.1 GCA_017477855.1 Rickettsiales bacterium
ACCAGCACCTGCGGCAGAACCACCAAAGAAAAAGCCAAAGCCAGCCAGTAGTGATATTTAGTAATTATATGATTTATAGTCAGCAATTTTCCAGACGGAAAGGGCGTGAAATACCAAAGCCAAGCATGGTGCCTATAATGTTGCTGTCTTCTGTATTGCTAATTTCTACACTGTTTATTATGCAACCACTAAAAACTGGCATAAATATTGACATTCCAAAGGTGGATGCGGATTTGTTTGAAATGTATGATGACTTCCAGTATGCAAACATCCAAATCAGAAAGGATGGACTGATATTTATAAACGGTCGGCCAGTTGCAGCAAAAGATATTGAAAATATGTTAAAAAATATCATAAAACTTGAACCAGATGGTAGAATTTTTATTCACGCAGACAAATCAATTTCATATGGTGACATCGCGGTGTTGCTTAATTATCTAAACAATCTTGGATACTCTGACATTGCGCTGGTAGGGAAGTATAGTAGTGGGACATAGGCATATTGTCTTGGTGGCAATGAATATAGAATTATTATAGATAATGGAGTAAAAAAATCTAAACTGGTGCGACCGAGAGGACTTGAACCTCCACACCTTTCGGCATAGCCACCTCAAGGCTACGTGTCTACCATTCCACCACGATCGCGACATTTGAAAGTTTTTGTAACAATTTAAAAGTCAAGTTGTGGTTGCATATTATTTTGAGCGGTCATTTGTTAGTTATGGAAAAAAAATATCGTCAAAATGTTGGAATTATTCTGCTAAAAAAAGATGCAAGAGGCAGATTTTTTATATTTGCAGGCCAGCGTATATCACAGCCAGAAAATGATAAATATTCATGGCAGATGCCACAGGGTGGCGTTGACGATGGAGAGGATGTGCTTGCAGCCGCCTATCGTGAGATGTATGAGGAGATTGGTGTAAAAAGGGAAAACGCCATGCTTGTTTCTAAAATGCCGCACACAATTAAATATAATTTTCCGCCAGAAGTTATGGATGAACATGCCGAAAAACATGATTATCTTAGCCAATTTTGCGGACAGGAACAACACTGGTTTGTGTTTCAATATTTCGGGGATGATGATGAGATAAACCTGCATGCAACAGATGAGCCACAGGAATTTCGCACATGGAAATGGGAGACGCCAAAGTTTTTAATCAAACATATTGTGCCGTTCAAAAAGGAGACCTACAAGCGAGTTTTTGAGTGGTTGAATGGTGTGCTGTGAAAAATTAAGCAAGTTTTGTTTTTTTTCTGTGAACGATTTTTCTGATATTTTTGTCAACGCGATAAAACATTGTCAGATTTCTGACCACCAAGAGTAGGGCAATGATGAGCAGTGCAATTGCAAAAGGTGTTGTTGTGTAGCCATAATTTGTTGAGATAATGCCGACAAACGAGTTCATTGCGATCGCAAAAACTGATGCACCGATGCTTGCAAAGGAGAGGATTGTGGCTCTGGTTGAGCTGTCTATGCAATTTTGGATTTTTGTTTTGATTGACATATCAAAGAATGGATAGACGCACAGATATGCTGAGATAATACCTACTAAATAGTAACCACTGCGGAGCGATAAGAATATGCTGGCCAGCATCAGCAACAACAGGAACGAGTGTACTCGTTTGAACGTCATGAAGCGCACGGCATAGCCTGAAAAATAGTTGGTTGCTACACGAATAAGTCCGACTGCGCCAACAATCTGCGATACGCCCGATGTACTCATGTTCAGTGCATTCATCAAGCTGGTGTTCATGTCAATCATAACTATAAACATGGCGTCAAGGATGATGGCAAAAATCATGAGGCGCACAATGTTTGGCTTCTTGATAAGCCGCTTGAAAAGAGTTGTAATGTTTTTTGCATTTTTGACATTGAATACGTTTGAAACTCGTTCATTGACTTTGTAGTTTGGCAGGCGCATTAGTACTATTGAGGCCACAAATAGCGAGCAAATTGAAGCCGCAAACACGCCTTTGAAGCTCATTATTTTAAAGATGATATCGCCAGTGAAGGCAGCAATAGCGATGGCGATGTTGCCGATGGCGTAATATGCGCCCATAAATTGCGGATATTTATTTTCTTTATTTTGGATCTTGAAGTTGTCAAAAATGTAGGCCTCGGTGTGGTAGTAGATACAACTGTTGCCAACACCGTAGAAGGCCATGGCGGCAAGCAGACAGTGATAGTTGTCAAACGAGAAGCACAATCCGCAGAAAATTGCTTTTGCTACGAGACCGAACATGATGAGATTGCGGCGGCTCACCAAGTCAGCAAAGATGCCTGCTGGTAGGTCAAATAGCATTTTTGAGGCATTCATTATTATTATAAGAAATGCCAGTTGATCGGCATGAAATCCGTGTTTGTTAAAGTAAGTGATGTAGAAAGAATATATGAATAGGAACTCACTGAAAAAAGCAAATACAAAGAATAATTTGCTGTTCAATTTAAGTTCTGTATTAGCTTTTTTTTTGCTACCAATTCTAAACAAAGATATAAAATGACGCACCGTTTTTTTTGATAAAATGTCCGCCATAATCAATTTTCACTATGCAGCGCTCTCGCCACCTTCTTTGTTATCCTTTGGTTTGCGCTCTCTTTTGAATATTTTAACATGAGACATCACTGGCTCGCCTTTTTCATTGCGGCGGATGTGAGCTTTTTTTACAAGACCTTTGCCGGCTGATCTCATGTCGCGCTTTGATTTTGAAGTTTTTTTCTTTGGAACTGCCATAAAAATACCATTAAATTATCCCTGTTTTGCTTTAAACCTTCTATTCGTTTTGCAAATAACATACATCCTTTTACCCCTCTTCACAAGCTTGCATCCTTGTCTTTTACGTAGGTTTTTTATTGAGGCTTTGACTTTCATAATGTCATTTAAGTATTTTTACAAAAATAATTGTCAAGAGAAAAACTTTTATGTTGTGCTAGTGGCGGAGTATATTTTTGCGAGTAGCAACACAAGGAGCAAAAATAATATGGCAACAAACAAATTAAAACACGCAAAGAGAAGGTTCTAACAGGTGGACGTTGATGGTTTTAGATGATAATGTTATTAAAAAAATTCCATTACTTGCTTTTTATTTTATTCATCCGAGCGTTCAGATATGTTATCTGGCAAGAATGTAATTATCACTGGCGCATCTGGTGGAATTGGCTCAGCAATTTGTGAATTGTTGGTTAAGAATGGTGCAAATTTGTATATCACAGACCGCAGTGAGGAACGCTTGGAACAGCTAAAACAGGAGCTTTTGAAAGTAAATAGTGGTGTCAAAATATTTTATAGCACATGTGATTTGTTGGACAAGGGCGCTATTGTCAACTTGGTGGAAACTGCAAATAAGGAAATGGGCGGAATTGATATTCTTGTTGGCAATGCCGGCATCACAGCAGACGGTCTGTCAATCCGTATAACGGACGAACAATGGCAGAGTGTTATTGATGTCAACTTGACAGCTAATTTTGTGCTCTCGCGCGAGTGTGCTAAAATCATGATGAAGCGAAAATTTGGAAGAATTGTCAACATTGCGTCAATCGTTGGACTTATCGGAAATGCTGGTCAGGCCAATTATGCGGCCAGCAAAGCAGGTCTTATGGCAATGACAAAAACTTTTGCACAAGAATTTGCAAGTCGCGGTATAACCGCCAATTGTGTCGCACCGGGATTTATTGAAACGCGCATGACACAAATGCTTAGCGATGATGTCAGAAAAAGTCTGATTGACAAAATTCCAATGAAGAAATACGGTGAGCCAATTGACATTGCAAATGCAGTGCTATTTTTGGCATCGGACATGGGAAAATATATCACAGGTGAGACAATTTCTGTCAATGGCGGAATGTTGATGGCATAATTTTTTGTGTTGCGCTGCCCGAGGCCACGCCCTCGCCATTTGGCACCGCTACGCTCCTCCTCGCTGCGCTCGGCGGCCAAATGCGCTCCGCGCCGCGCAACAACCAAAACCAAAAAATCTGTGGGGTGGTCTCTATATTTTTTTGACATTTTTTTTGAAAATATTATAATCCATTTGGTTAATTGAATGTTCTTTTTATTCAAGCCAAAGGATGCAAATAATAGAGTTGAGAAGCATGAGAAATCATTTTCAAAGATGGTTCCATATACA
>JAFUUN010000089.1 GCA_017477855.1 Rickettsiales bacterium
AGAGTAGTTTAAGTTCTTTATCTCTTAATAAATATAATAATTTAAAAAAATCTTTTACTCTTATAGAGTTATCTATTGTATTATTAATATTATCACTTCTTGTAGGTTCATTGTTAGTTGGAAGACAAATAGTTGATAGAGCAAAAATTCAGAAAGTTCTTTTTGAGCTTGACTATCACGAAAAGAATTTTCATATGTTCTATGATACATACAGAACGGTTGTTGGTCATTTGAGTCAGGCAGCATGCAAGAAATACAGTAAATTTGATGCACTGGGTTGCAATTTTTGCCAATATATTCCTGACAGCGTAAAAGCAAGCAAATTGCTTGAAACAGATGTGAATTTTCCTGTTTATACTCTTTATACTTCTGAATATCTCATTGAGTTTGGAAATATTAAAAAAACAGAATACACTGGATGCGGAGGAACGTCAGCAATGGATGAAAAAACTAATGCAATGACCTGCACGTGTAGAAGTTGTTGCTTTAGAGATGGTGTAATACATTTTCCAACCAGAAAGATGACAGAAACCGGTCCTGGTTTGAGATACGGAAACCTTGTTGCAAGCTTTGACCAGCAAACTGATGTGAGGTTTAGTGGATTCAATTTTAAAAAACAAATTAATACTATGGGAGAATATGTAACAAACATGTTTAACCAATCAAATAAAATTACAAATAGAACTTTGCCACATGAGTTTGACAATGCAAATTTCCGATCATATTTGGATATGCATAACACTATCTACTTTGACAAGTCAAGAGATATTGCAGCAACAGCTGGTGGTGAGAAAAATTTGTCATCGTTATCGGCTAAAATGAGTGCAGAGCTTGACGCCAAAGTTGATGATGGTAGACCAGGCAGTGGAAAAATTCTTGCATTGAAAGGAGGTGCGGCGCACAACGCAAACACATCAGAAGCACAACACAAAAAAGTTTGTTATGACCAAATGGCCGACCAAGTTGATAAGGCAATTTATGAGACATCAACAGACATTAAATACGGTTGCAATATCATCAAAGTAATGGAGGATGTGAAGTGAAATGATGATATAACTTTATTGGAAAATTTAAAAGTTTCTAATAAGTAAATAAAAAACGGGTCGGTCTTGCCTGCAAAGGTTAGGCCGATTTTTTTACGTCATGTCTTCCGAGGCCATAGCATTACTGTTTAGCACCGCTGCGCTCGGCAGCCAAACGCGCTTTGCATTGGCGGAATAAATATTTTTTTACAAATCATCTTGACAATAAATATTTCTATAAATAGAAATTCTTCATATAGAAATTCTATAAAAAGTATTACTATTAATAGTAATTTAAATGATTATTTTATGACAGACATTTTGGATGCATTATGCAGTGTAAAGTCTCGCAAAGACGCAAAGCAGTTTTTAAAGGAAATCTTAACCAGTTCGGAATATAATGCCATAAAGAAGAGGTTTGATATTCTTTCAATGTTGTCGGACGGTGAACCGCAAGCAAAGATAGGAGAGCGCTTGTCGGCAAGCTTATGCAATATTACAAGAGGTTCAAAAATTTTGAAAGATGAAAATTCGTTTTCACGGCGCTTTTTTGAGAGTCAACAAACCCCAGTTTTAATGCCTGATGAAAAAGGTTTTTTTGGTGAGTTTGGTGGCCGTTTTGTTGATGAGAAACTGGATGCAGAATTGCAAAAAATTGAGGATAAATTTTTAGAGTTAATTAACGACCAAAAATTTAATGATGAATATAACGATCTTCTAAAACATTACGTTGGTCGTCCAAGTCCTGTATATTTCGCAAAGAATTTATCTAAAAAATATGGTTGCAAAATTTTCCTAAAACGTGAGGATTTAAACCACACTGGCGCGCACAAAATCAATCACTGCCTTGGTGAGTGCTTACTGGCGAAATACCTCGGAAAAAAGAAGGTTATCGCTGAAACAGGCGCAGGTCAGCACGGTTTGGCTCTTGCTACAGCAGCAGCATTATTTGGGCTAGAATGCGACATTTACATGGGTGAAGTTGATGTCAAAAAAGAAGCACCAAACGTGCATAAAATGAAACTGCTTGGTGCGAATGTTATTTGTGTAAAAGACGGCCAAAGAACACTAAAAGAGGCGGTTGATGCAGCATTTCAAGCGTATGTCAAGGAGTATAAAACTGCGATGTATGCGATTGGTTCGGTGGTCGGGCCGCATCCGTTCCCAATGATTGTCGGCTATTTCCAGTCAGTTGTCGGGCGCGAGGCCAAATATCAGATGCTTGACTTGAACGGTGCGCTGCCAAATTATGTCGTGGCGTGTGTCGGCGGAGGCAGCAACGCAATGGGACTTTTTAGTGGCTTTTTAAATGATATTGACAAAGTGCAGATTATCGGCGTAGAGCCACTTGGCAGAGGCGCTGACGCTGGTGAAAATGCTGCAAGTATCACATATGGAAAGCCAATGCAGGCGCACGGGTTTAGTAGCATTTTCTTGCAGGACAAGAACAAAAATATGGCCGAGGCCTACTCAATAGCCAGCGGGCTTGACTATCCTGGGGTTGGGCCACAGCATGCGTATTTGAACTCCATGGGAGCGGTGAAATACGATACAGCCACTGATAAAGAGGCATTGGATGCGTTTTACGAGTTATCACGACTGGAGGGAATAATTCCAGCATTGGAGAGCTCACACGCATTGGCATATGCCTTGAAATTGGCAAAAAAGTGCAAACCAGACGAGAGCATCTTGGTGAATGTCTCTGGGCGTGGAGATAAAGATGTTGAGTTTGTACTGAGCTTGAATCGGTGATTATCTCTCGTCGGTCATAATAACACTGGCGATGACCATGTTTTTGTCGTCCGAAATTGACACGTGAAAATCAATGCTTGCGCTATCAATTCCGCTCATCGTGTTAGCGAGGTAGACAAGCTTTTCTGTCATTAAAATATATGGCTTGCCGAATGGATAGTGGTGCAGCGAGATGTCCCTAAAATGCAGCGGTGAGCCATGGATTAAACCACATCCAATTGCTTTACTGACGGCCTCCTTGACAGCAAAGTGTTTTGCTAAAAAAGTGGTTTTGTCTGTATCTTTACATATTGAAAAATCTTCCATTTCACTGGATGATAAAACCTTTGCCACGAACTTGCTGCCGAATTTCGCAAACACTTTTTCAATTCTATCAACATTGACAATATCAATTCCGTGGCCGAGTATCATCGCGACTACTTTTTACTGTTCTTGGCACTTGGTTTTCTTGACCTTGAAGCCGCTGGTTTTCTGTAATTCCTCCTTGATTTTGGCGCAGACGGCGTTGAAACTTTGATAACCTCTGACTCTCCAACATTACTGAAAACCTCTTGTCTGTTCTCTCTTTTTGGATGGAAACGCTTTTTTTTGAAGTGAAAACGCTTTTTGAATTTCACAACATTATTAATTTTCCGCAGACCTTGATTGTAGGAATAAATTGCAAATGGAATAGATGCAAGATAAAACAGCGCAACAACGCATATCAACTTTGCTGGACTGATAAACAATATTACACCAAGCACAACCACGAATGCAGTAAATACAGTATTTCTGATCGTGTTAAAGCCGATATGATAACCTTTTGGCGAGAACCCTGGAATTGGCGCAACAAGCCAGAATGCGATTGCAACGGCATATAACAGTGCACTGGTTGGGTTATAGAAAAATGTCAAATGGCTGATATCAAGAATGACTGGAACGAGCAGAACAAATGCCCCTATTGGTGCTGGCAAACCAAAGAAAAATTTGCTACGAAGTGCTTTGATTTTTGGGTTGACATTGCGGTTCGTCGCATCAACATTGAAGCGCGCAAGACGAGTAATCATGCCCAACGGAAAGAGCATTAAGATGAAGAATGCCAACAAATCGTTGGCCCAGTTATAACCAACAAAATAAATCATAATTGGCACAACTCCGAAATTAAAGAAGTCGGCCAAGGAGTCAAGCTCAACACCAAATGCGCTGTTAACTTTTAACAAGCGTGCAGCTCGGCCGTCCATGGCATCACAAATTGCAGCTGCACAGACCAAACAAATGGCTGTTGATAAATCCTTGCCATTGAAGACAAAAAACAGTGATAACATGCCAAAAATAAGGCTCGCAAATGTGATTACAGAGGGTATAAGATATTTGATCTTGTTCATCATAAGTGGTGCTAAAAGTAAAAAAATAAAATGCAAATGTCATGATGATTTTATTACACAGCCGGAGCGCATTTGCGCAGAAAGCAACGCAAGAAGAGAAATACAAACAGCAAAGACGTGGCCTCGGACAGCGCAACAGAAATTAATCTTTTGTTTCAATAAAACGACCATTCTTAAAATAAACAGCCACCGGTCTTTGCTTGTTGGAATATTTCATGGAATAGACATTGTCCGCAAGCCTGTATTCACACATTTTTATTTTCTCGCGCTCACGCCGACAAGAAATAACCTTACTGTCAGACATCAGCAGAATTTCCTTCACACCCAGATTTTGCGCCCAGATTTTATGCAGATAATCACTCTTAATTGGCTCAACAGAGTAGTATTTTTCACCTTCCAAGAAGACAACATTTTTCAAGTTTTGGTTGTAGATAAGCACAGGTTTTGGTGAGTTGATATATGAAAAAATGCCACATATTGTTATTATAATTGACGAGTTGGCAGATTTAATGATGGCTTCTATGTCTAGAGAGGTTGAAAATTCAATTTGTAGATTAGCTCAAAAAGCAAGAGCTGCTGGTATGCATTTAGTAATAGCAACACAAAGACCATCTGTAGATGTAATTACAGGGTTAATCAAAGCAAATGTTCCATCAAGAATTGCATTTGCAGTATCTTCACAAATAGATTCAAGAACAATATTAGACCAAAATGGTGCAGAAAATCTTTTAGGAAAA
>JAFUUN010000012.1 GCA_017477855.1 Rickettsiales bacterium
AGAAAATGGAAATGTCAAGAGTTTGTCAAGACATTTGTTTTCTCCTCCTCATACCCCAAGCTCTCACGCTTTTCATTTTCACTGACAAAATCGCTCTTGTTGACTGTCTCCCAGATTTTCTGCCGCTTCTCACTTATAGCAGAAATCGTATCCAAATCAGGTTCAATAATCAGATTGCGGTTATAGCTCTTTGACAGCCAATCGGACAACTCACCTAAAATCATCTTACATATTGGTAGCACCGTCTCCTCCCAAAATGACAATCTCGCCTCAGACATATTATTATAAGTTGCATCACCCTTGATACCAAGCATCTGTGATGGCACACCAAACGCAATTGCAATGTCGCGTGCAGAGCTGTTTTTTGTTTCAATAAAGTCCATGTCGCGCGGATTAATACTCATCTCTTTCCACTCAATTCCGCCTTCAAGAATAAGATATTTGCCAGAGTTATCACCACCCTTGATTTTGTCATCCATTTCACTTTTCAAGCGCTCATATGTCTCGTCCGACATTGTCTGTTTCACCACAAGCGCACCGCAAGGACGAGCACCATTTTCCAGCAATGACTTATTCCACTTAATACACTCATTGTGCTGGTCTATGGAATACTGTGCGGCCTCCATTGGAGACAAACCATACCAGTCATCAAGCGGGTGATAGTTTTTGATGTGTAAAATATCGCACTCGCCGTTGTTGTCATTGCATGGGAAGTAAAAAGTCATATTGTTAATTTTGTATCTATAACCCTTTGGAATATTGCAATGCCCCGGTAAAATTGTCATCCTGTCAGAGCGCAGTAAATACATCTCCTCAACCTCATTTTTGTCGTTGCGAATAGCTTGAATGTAGACATTTCCAGAGATGAGATATGAACTCACAGCTGCCTCCATAAATTTGATATAACTTGATGTTGGATTTGGTTTCCGTAGCAGTGCGATAACTGCATCATTGTCGTCAAGTTCCTTCTTTTTTGTGCCATCCAACTCATAATAACACAGTCCAATGCTTGCGACAGAGCGGGCGATCAGTGAAATTGCCCTGTGTGCCACGACATTATTGATATATCCTTCGGCCGCGAATGTTTCATAATCACGATTGCTCCATCGCGGATTGTTGCCAGTTTGCAAGTAATACGTCCTGTCAAAATAGCGATTTCCGCCTGCAACCTTTGTCCTCTTCAAAAGTGATTTTTTACTGCCAAACAATGCAACCATAAGAAAAAAATAAAACATTTTCTTATGGAGGTATTTTTGATTTGGGGAAGTGCTTTTTTAATTGATTTGTTTTTTTTGTTTTGTTATAATGCTGTTGTTTTAGTAGATAAATATGCAACAACACGATTCAGATTTTTTCCCTTTGTCCTATACTATACCTAATACAGTCCGCCAATTTGCAGATAGGGATATCTATGTAAAAAAAGACAATCTTGGTGAAAACTTTGGTAAGTTACGTAATATCTTGCGTGATAATTTTCCGAATATGCAAGCGTCTAGAATTGAATTGAAAAAAGGATTTGACGAGAAAAAATGCAACAATGTTGATGATATTAATGTGGAAAAGAATGTTTATTTTGTTATCTTTCCGACAGGAGAAAGAATTTCTTTTTCTCCATCTGGTATAACTGCAAGTAATGGTGCGGCAATTACGAGTAAGAACGCACGTAATCTTTACGGCAGCGAAGAATTTGAAAGCTGTTTTGCTGATGCGGTTCTAACAAATAATCCAACGGCATTATTTAATTTATTACAAAGATATTCCAAAAAAAATAATACAGTTAACAAGCAACATCTGCGTGAAAATCTATACAGAAAAGACATAGCGACAAACGAATATCAACCAGTTGAACAAAACTACAATATGGATAATTTCTTCCAAAGTGCTGTTGATAATTACAATAACAATAAACAAGCAAAGCCATACATGGTGCACAACAGTAAGAAGAGTTATCCTGAATATAAATACGATTCATATTATGGTTGTGTTAGGGAACCTTTCACTTATAAAGTGCCGAATGGTCCAGAATTATTTATTGAAGAATATTACGATATGAATAGTGGATGTTTGGATAGCAAAATAAACTACAACAGACCAATTTATTACATTCAAAATGGTCGTTATTTAATACCAGTATATCAAACCCAATATTACCCATATTAATGTTCTTATTTATTTTAAACCTTACCATCTCCTAATACACGGCACATTTCTGTTGCGCCGCCCGAGGCCACGCCCTCGCCGTTTGGCTGCGCCTCGTTCCTCGGCGGCCAAACGCGCTCCGCGCCGCGCAACATTATAATAATCATAAATTATTAATTGCATTTTTATACATTTTTAATAAACTTGTTTGTTTTAATATTTTTTTATATGAAGATTGAAGAAAAAATGAAGAAAACAGACGTAGATCAAGTCATAAAGAGATTGCCATCTGTTTCAATACTGGACGATGATTATAAAACAAATTATGAAGAAATTGCTACATTTCAAAAGTTTTTTGATCACCAAGACAAAACATTTTATAATAATAGCTTTAAGATTGACATTGCAAGTGATTACCCGAAATGGCTTGATAAACAATATAAATGCGCGCTTTCAAGACCTTTGACAAGAAGTGAGTATACCGATTACATTCAATCACTCCACGACATATTCGTGGACAATTATGTCCAACCACTATGGGAAAACATGCTTCATCACAACTTGAAGAAAGTAAATGAACTGAAAAAACAAATGCGGAAATTTTTACAAAAATAACTCAAATCATCTCCTCCAAAATTCCCCTCCTCATATCCAAATCAGGTGCTCCAATATCCTTCTTACAAAGCTTATAAATCTTTAAAAAATTGTTCTCATTTATTGATTGATAATTTGAGTTTTTCAACCATTTTTCAATCTCTTTTTTTACGTTTTTGGTATTGATTTTTGTATCAAAAAGCCGGTTTTGTGTGACAGTTTTATTCTCTTGTTCGAGTTTATTATTGAAATTAAATAAGTCAATAACCAAACCGCTTCGTACTTGATCAAAATCAATAATTTTCTCAGCAACTCCGCTATGTAGTAGATACTTATTCCCAGCACAGTCATCTTGGAAATCAACCGTATAAACCTTTCTTTCAAACGACTTTGCAAACCGCGCAGTAGCCATTGTGCCACACCTAAACGCCCGCGCGCGCATAATAAACACCGACGTCGCAATGCCTGCAATCAATCGATCTCGCTGGATGAAATTGCTCGCTCTTGGCGGCTCTTGATATGCATATTCACTGACGATGCATCCACCTTTGTCTATGATTTTTTTCACAAAAAACTCGTTATCACGCGGATAATTGTGTGAAATTCCACACCCAACAATGCCAATTGTGCCTTCATCCATGCTTTCCAAATGGGCCACACTATCTGTGCCAATCGCCAGTCCAGCAGCCACGACAAATCCGCTTTTATTTATCCAATAAACAATTTCCCTGATAATACCAAAATCAAGCTCATCTGGCTCACGAGTACCTGCTACTGACGCAACTAACCTTCTCAAAGTATTGACTTGACCTTTCACGCTTAATGCAACGGGTGCCGAAGGAATTTGTCTCAATGTGTGCGGATAACATTCATGATGCATGCCTATAATTCTCGCACCGTATTTTAGATGATAACCAATTTCCTTTTTCAAATCAATATCATTGGGTATTGGCACGCCCACTTTTTTAGCTATCGCATTAGCAATTTCAATACGATTTTTAAAATCGTCTTCTGCTACGCCAGGATATGCTTCAAATATGAACTTTTTTAGCACAGGCGATACAACAACGCGCGCAAACTTCAATGTTAAAAAATCCTCTTCAACTTGTTGCATAGCTATTTCTTATTTTTCGTCCAAGCATTGTTTTCAACATTTCTATTTAGCTTTATTCTTTTTTCCTCATCTTCTGATTTATATTTTTCAATCATTTCTTGCACTTTGTCTTGTTTTGCGTCCTCTTTTTGAATTGCAACATCTTTATTTTCAATCTTGTTTTCAAGTTTTTCAACTATTGGAGCTTCAACTGCGCTGTGGCTTGAATAAGAAATATCCATTGTAGTATTTGTATCAGCACTTACATCGTTTATTTGTTGTGTCTCTGGCATTGTATCACTTAAAATAATTTCATTTTTATTTCCATCATATGTATAACTTACATCTTCTTGCTGCATCTGTGATGTATCAATAACCGATTCTTCAGGTTGTTGTACAACTTGCGGCTCATTGACGTAGTTTGCTGTGTCGGTGATAGGTTGAGCTTGTTCTGTGTATTGTAGTTCAGGTTGCTGTTGTTGTTGAGCTTCAATATTTGGTTGTGAAACTGTAATTTCATTAATCTGTGATATTTCCACGGTGTCTGGTTGTTGAGCTTGTTCTGTGTATTGTAGTTCAGGTTGTTGTTGTTGTTGAACTTCAATATTTGGTTGTGAAACTGTAATTTCATTAATCTGTGATATTTCCACGGTGTCTGGTTGTTGAAGAGTTTCAACGGTATAAGCTTGTTCTGCGATTGCGTCTGGTTGAGCTTGTTCTGTGTATTGTAGTTCAGGTTGTTGTGGTTGTTGAACTTCAACATTTTGTTGTGAAACTGTAATTTCATTAATCTGTGATATTTCCACGGTGTCTGGTTGTTGAGGA
>JAFUUN010000013.1 GCA_017477855.1 Rickettsiales bacterium
TGTTGTATCAAAAAATTTCTTAAAAATATTTTTACCAAAAATCAATACGATCCAAAAAATATTAATCCTTATTGTACTTACCATGCTTGCACACGCAGATATCCAGGGATGAATAAGTAGATTTTATGTTTATTGCATTTTAAAATCCCCCCTCCACACTCTCCTGCATGCCGTTTTATCACCTGCGCACAAGGTCGGAGTATTCGCTTTTGACAAGTGCAATCAAGCTGGCCGATTTGGAGAATTACATCAAAGATAATAATG
The DNA here is from genome assembly GCA_017477855.1 of Rickettsiales bacterium. Classification (GTDB taxonomy): domain Bacteria; phylum Pseudomonadota; class Alphaproteobacteria; order Rickettsiales; family Deianiraeaceae; genus UBA4311. Next base: position 265 of record JAFUUN010000013.1, read on the forward strand.
TCAAAGCAATGTGCTTGATGGATGATATGTCGCTGTCGGCGGGGTTGCGGTGGTCAATGCATTTGGGCGACATGAAAACAGTCAAGCCACTGATTGGGCTGAATGTTTTTGTCGGGAAAAGCATCTACACGCTTGATAATTTGTATCCGCAACTTGGGCTCATTGCGCAGAGTGAAAAGGGTTATTTGAATTTGCTGAAAATCCTACAATGCGGGCACTTTGAGCACGAGGAGAATGACTTCGCGCAGTTGTGGATTACCATGGATGAGCTCAAACAATATACCGAAGACGTCATTTTGCTGACTGGTGGCTATCGCGGTGTTGTTGGTTATGAGTTTATCAACTTCGGGCAGAAAATGGCTACCGAGACACTGGACGAGCTGCATCAGGCCTTTGGAAATAGAATGTATATTGAGCTCACAAGGCATGGGCGCGCCAAGGAAAAAGAGCTTGAAGATTTTCTGATTGATTATGCATACAAGCACAATATTCCGCTGGTGGCAACAAACGACCCGTGCTTTTTGAAGAAGGAAAACTTTGATGCTTTTGATACGCTTGCGTGCATTAGGGACAAGCAATTTCTGACCGATCCAGTAAGGAAGCGGTTGAATAGGGAGTATTATCTCAAATCTGCGGCGGAAATGGAGGAGCTGTTTAGTGATATTCCCGAGGCCATTGAGAATACAGAACAGATTGTAAAACGGTGTAATTTCTTGGTGCATAAGCGCAAGCCGACACTGCCACACTTTTGCAAAAGCCCAGAAGAAGAGGCCAGAATGATGGAGCAAATGGCGCATGATGGCATGGAAGTGCGCTTTCAACAGATAAACTGGGACAAGGCGGTGCATAAAAAAGAGGACTACTGGGAGCGGTTGAAATACGAGATTGGTGTCATTGAAAAAATGGGTTTTCCGGGCTACTTCCTTATTGTCGCGGACTTCGTGCAGTGGTCAAAGCATAATGGCGTGGCGGTGGGCGCAGGACGTGGTTCTGGTGCTGGTTCGCTTGTTGCGTGGTGCTTGAAAATTACCGAAGTTGACCCATTGGAATATGGCCTTTTCTTTGAGCGATTTTTGAACCCAGAGCGTGTCTCCATGCCTGACTTTGATATAGATTTTTGCCAAGAAAATAGGTGGAAAACCATTGAATATGTGATGAATAAATACGGCAAGGAGAGCGTATCGCGCATTATCACATACGGTAAAATGAAGGCCAAAATGGTGCTGAAAGATGTTGGTCGCGCCATGCAAATATCATATACAGATACGACTGAATTGGTGAAGTTGATACCCTTCAATCCAGTGGAGCCGGTGACATTGAAGAAGGCGCTTGAAATGGTGCCACGCCTGCGGGAAGAGGTTGAAACAAACCCTAAGATGAAAAAAACCATGGATATTGCAATCCAGCTGGAAGATTTGAATAGGAATACATCCATGCACGCAGCTGGTGTGGTGATTGGTGATAAACCACTGATTGAAATTGGCCCAGTGTGTAGTGAGGAGGACGATGAAATAAATGTTGACGGAGGAGATGATGCGGAGGAGACAAAAAGTCATCACAAGGAGGAGAAGGTTGTAAAAACTGGTTCAACCGCGCTTGATTGGTTTAACTCAAAGCCAGAGCATCGTATTGCGGTGTTTGGTTATGACATGAAGGATTGTGAGAAGATTGGGCTTGTAAAGTTTGACTTCTTGGGGCTACAAACGTTGACCGTACTATCAAAAGCATGTGAAATGATAAAGCGCAACACTGGCGTGGACATTGATGTTGACAGATTGCCAACGGATGATAAAAAGACATTTGATTTGCTCCAAACAGGACACTTGAAGGGCGTGTTCCAGCTTGAAACTCCACTGCCACGAAATGCGCTGAAAAGGATAAAAACGGACAAAATACTTGATATTGCGGCCATAACATCGCTCAACAGGCCGGGGCCAATGGAAAATATGCCGTCATTCATTAGGCGTAAAATGGGCGAGGAAAAGTGCGATTATTTCCATCCAGTGCTTGAACCAATATTGAAGGAGACATACGGAATTATTATCTATCAAGAACAGGTGATGGAGGTTGCCCGAAAGTTGGCGGGCTATTCATTGGGTGAGGCCGACTTGCTGCGCCGTGCCATGGGTAAGAAAATCAAGGAAGAGATGGATAAACAGTCAGCAATCTTCATTGAGCGCGCAGAAAAACAAGGGCTCGTCAACAGAGAAGAGGCCGGAAATATATTTGATGTCATTGCAAAGTTTGCTGGCTATGGTTTCAACAAAGCGCATGCCGTAAGCTACACCATCATTTCCTATCAGACGGCGTATCTGAAAGCGCACTATCCGGTGGAATTCATGTGCGCGTTGATGAATTTGGATATTGCAAAAACGGACAAACTAAATGGCTTCGTCAGTGAATGCCAGAACATGGGAATTGAAATCATAAGACCAAATGTCAATACATCTGGTGCATATTTTGAATGCCGCGATAAAAAAATAGAGTATGCACTGGGCGCAATCAAGGGCATGGGAGTTGTCTTTGCCGAAGAGATCGTGCGTATTCGTAATGAAGGTGGCAAATTTATTGACTTACAGGACTTCTTTACCCGCTGCGGAAGAGGACTAACAAACAAAGGACTGTTTAGTAAAAAAACCATAGAAAGCTTGACGAAGTCAGGCAGCTTGAGCGACCTTGGCGTGAATATCAGAACAATTTTGGAGAACGAACAGGCGCTGGTAGATGTAACGCAGGAGTGGTCGCGCCGTGATAGAGAGAAAAATACCGCAACAGTCATGAATATGTTCGGGGACGATGACAGTGTGCCACAGATACCAAAATTAAAGCAATTCCCAGAATACAGCGTCAACGAGCTATCAAAATTGGAGTTTGAAATCTTTGGGTTTTACCTCAAAACGCACCCGCTCAACCCATATCGGAGCAAGTTGGAGGAGTATGATTTTCAGCTCGCAGCGGACGTGTTGGAGAGCACTTACGAGACAGAAACTCGCATGTTGATGTCTGGCGTGGTGACGAAAATTACGTATCGTTTCAAGAACAGAAAAAAGTTTGCGTTTGTCAATCTGCTGGATCTTGGTGGCATCTACGAAACGACAATTTTCAACGATGATTTACTGAACGCGCACAGCGAGGATTTGAAGGAGGGCACAAAACTTGCGCTTGAAGTTGAGGCTCGTACAAACGCTGAAACAGGCACCAGATTGCAGATAATGGAAATTTTCAACCTTGATGATTTCTTTGCGAAGTTCCCTAAAAAAGGTGATTTCAAATTTGGCACAAGAAAAAGAAAATTCATTTCTGGCGGAACGTATCAACCCAGTGCAAGCCCTAAAACAGAGGCCAAACCAGTTGTTGCGTCACCTGCACCAATGCCACATCGTGCACCCGCATTTCAACCTCAACAACCGCGGAAAATGGTTGCCCCAACAGTCAAAAAAATGTCATATTCTGGCTTTTATGACATGCAAAATCATGTTGAAGATGATGGCGTGAAATACATCCAAATTGACAGTGCAGAGCAGTTGAAAAGCGTCAAAGATGATATTGCGAGTGGTAAATATTCTGACTGCAAAAAAGTTGTTTTGAAGGTTGGAGATAGTGAGGTTTTGGTGAAAATTAATAAATAAAATACCTTCCATAAATCAACTTCACATCCATCCTTGACACATGGATTGGCTCAAAAAAATATATTATCTCATTATTTTGGTTGTTATTTTGGCACTGTATTTTTTATATTCTCAGCACAAAATTGCAACTTTGCAGAGTGAGAATTCTAATTTGCAAACCTCAATGCAAACACTAAAAAAGACACTTGAAATGCAGCAACAAGCAAATGTGTATTATGAAAAATATCTGCAAAAGCAGTCAAAACATTCTACAAATAGTATTACTATTAATAGTAATAATTCTATAAATAGAAATGCTGAATTGTTGTCAAAAATGTTTAAATATGAATAAAATAATTCTATATGTAGTATTACTATTTGCAGTAATATTTTCACACTGTTGCACACGTCAAAAGGTTTTGGTTGACACTCCAAAAATAAAAATTATTAAACCGGAACGATGCATTTCTGTGTATACAAAACTACCGTTTAAGCCATTCAAATATTCTATTGAAAATAATACATGCGTGCTTGATAATGACAATTTATCAATTCTAAATCAGAACATCGCAACTATCAAACATTCTTATGAAGCACTCAAGGTATGCTATGCAAATCAGATGGCGTATTACGAAGAATTGGTGGATATTTTTACAAAAAGTTAAATAAAATTTCTTATTTCTTCAAATACATTATTCTCATACATCGCCCTTCCGACAATTGCAAAATCGGCAACCGCTTGAAGTTTTTTTATATCTGCAATGGTGCTAATTCCTCCGCTCGCTTGCACTTGAAAACTTTGAAATCTTGTTTTAATTTGTTGATATAAATCACAGTTCCCACCGCTTAAACAGCCATCTCGTTGAATATCAGTTATCAAAAGCTTTCTTGCAATACCATTATATTTTTCTAACAAATCAAAAATATTTTTGCAATCACAAAACTCCTGCCAGCCATTAATTTTAGGCACATAAACACCATTTACACTTTCACAATCTATCGCTAAAATGATTTTTTCTGCTCCAATTTTTTTAATAATTTCAATAGTTTTGTCAACATTTTTTATACACAAAGTTCCCAAAACAACCGCATCAACACCGACTTTGTTAAGATAAAATTCTATTTTTTCAACATCACGAAATCCACCGCCAACTTGAATTTTTCCTGTGAATTGTTTTCTGATTTCTGTAATTATTTTTTCATTTTCTTTACAATTTTCACATTTTGCACCGTTCAAATTTACAATATGCAAATTATTAAAGATGTTATACTTCTTAACCAAGTCATCCACTTTGACCTCATAAATAGTTGCCTTGTTATAATTGCCTTTTAACAATCTCACAATTTTCCCATCCAATAAATCAATAGATGGAATGACAAAATTTTTCATATTTTTACTCATAAAAAAGTTTTATCGTATTAACACGCTAATATATTTAACGTGTTAACATGTTAACATCATAAAACACCTTTTGTTGACGAAATATTGTTGTCAACAACTCTACTTGCATCGTGCAAAACTTTACCAAATGCCTTGAAACAACTCTCAATTTTGTGATGTGTATTTTTTCCATCAATTTTGACGTTTATATTCATCTTGCTTGCAACTGCAAATGACTGAAAAAAGTGCTCTACCATTTCCGTTGGCATATCACCGCAATATTCCCTCTCAAATGTTGCATTAAAAACACAAAATGGACGTCCCGAAACATCAATCGCGATATATGCCAAACTCTCGTCCATCGGCACAAAACGCTCGCTTGCAAATCTTACAATCCCTTTTTTGTCTCCCAACGCTTGCAAAAATGCTTCACCAAGACATATTGCTGCATCCTCAATAGTGTGGTGTTCGTCAACTTTTAAGTCGCCTTTGCAATCAACTTTTAAATCAAATTTCCCGTGTTTTGCGATCTGTTCCAACATGTGATTGAAGAAGTCAAGGCCAGTATTTATCTCGCTTTTTCCGCTACCGTCAATGTTCAATTCAACATCAATTTTTGTCTCTTTTGTCTCTCTTTTTATGATCGCTTTTCGTTGTAAAATATCGTCAACAATCTCTCTCCAACAATAATTTTCACCAATCTTAAAGACTCTAATTCCAAGATTTTTTGCAAATTCAATATCAGTATCGCGGTCGCCCACCATCACTGATTTGGCCTTGTCAATTTCATTTTCAAATGGTTTTACAAGACCTATTTTTGGTTTCCTGCAATCACACTCTTCATCTTCATAGTGTGGACAAGTCAACCAATTTGAAAAATAAATTTCTTCGCTTCCTAAAATTTCTTTTAGTTTTTTATTCACCAATTCATAGTTTTCAACAGTATTTTTAGGTGTTCCAAGCCCATCTTGATTTGAAACAACAACCAATTCAAAACCTGCATTTTGCAATCTTTTCAATGCAGAAATTACACCTTTCATCAAAATCAACTGTTCTAATCCATTGACTTGTTTTGTATCTTCTGGCTCCCAAATTAAAGTTCCATCCCTGTCTAAAAATGCAATTTTTTTCATATTAACATGTTAATATATTAATACACTAAATTTTTTTTCATTGTCCATTATAATGTTTATTTTTAACTAAATTTAAAATTTCACTATATCTCATAAATGTAACATTTTCATCAATTAAATTTCCATGATTTTGTTTTATTTCTTCAAAATTGTCTATGATAAAGCATTTGCAACCAAGATGTTTTGCCGTAATTATATCCTGTTCGCTATCACCAATCATCCAACATTTTTGATTTTTCAATTTAACAACTTCCTTGATTTTATCTGCAAAATCTTTATTTGGCTTTTCTAAATCACCAAAATCATTTTTTCCATATATTCCATCAAAATATTGAGACAACTTTGCATTAGTTAGCCATTTTTTCACCTTCTTCCCTTCTGAACCAGTGACAACATAACAAGGTATATTTTGTTTTTGTAGTTCTTTTAACAACATATCTGCACCGTCAACGACTTTAAAAGGTTTAGACACTAAATAATTGTATATTTGATGTAAAGTGTTTTCACCAAGTTTTGTCAATAAAAAAGCATATTTTTGATTAGCACCGAAGCTCTCAAATAGTCGCCTATCTTCATCCGTTTCCCATTTGCAATATTCTTTGCATCCTTCGTTTAACATCGTTTTGTCATCATATAATGTGCCATTATAATCAAAAAAGACAATATCTGGTTTATCTATTTTAGAATTGTTTTTAGATTTGTTTGTTTTCATAACACAAGAAACTAAAATCAAAAAAGATAAAAATAAACATTTTTTCATATTAACATGTTAACACACTAAAACATTTTTTTATTTTTCAACAACTTTTTAATCTCACTTTTTGCAAACTCAATGTCAGGATTTGTGATAATTGGCACCGCTATTTTACTAATTTCATCAACTGGTAAATTCCACCACTGCCACTTTTCAAGCAGGTCAATTAACTCGTCATCAAACCTTTTACGAATAACTCTCGCAGGATTTCCGCCAACTATACAGTAAGCAGGAACGTCCTTCACAACATGCGAATTTGTTGCAATTATCACACCATCTCCAATTTTCACACCAGGCATTATTGTCGCATTTTCGCCAATCCAAACGTCATTTCCGACAATCGTGTCGCCTTTATAAACATGATGACTTTGTTGATAGCTATCGCCAGGAAAGCCGTTCATAATTGAAAACGGAAATGTAGAAATGCAGTCATAATTATGATTGCAGTCATTCATAAAAAACTTTACACCTTTCGCGATGGAACAAAACTTTCCAATAATTAATTTATCTTTACTAAATTGATAGTGATGTAAAATTCCAGTTTCAAAATCATTCGCACCATAGCTAAAATCACCAACAACAAGGTTATGATGTTTTACAGATTTCAGGTAAATTGTTGTCTTGAAACCGCATTTTAACGGATAAGTGTCATCTGGATTTGGCAATTCATTTTTGTCATCAGGCATAAAAAAAACAGTAGCAACAGACTGTATATTTTTTTATTTACAAGAACAATTTATCTCATGTTATTGTTTGATTTTTTTTGTATTAACATGTTAACATACTAAAACGTTTTTTTCTTTTAATTTTTTCTTCAATTCCTTAATATCAACCAAATTCTTGTGAAAAACACTTGCTCCCAAAGCCCCAGAAACGGCGGTTTTTGTAAAAACTTCCACAAAATCTTCAATCTTCCCAGCTCCTCCGCTGGCTACAACAGGCACTTTAACGAGTTTTGTAATTTTGTCCAACAATTCAATATCAAACCCATTTTTTGTGCCATCACACGACATTGAATTCACAACAATCTCGCCTGCTCCGCGATTTTCAACTTCTTTCACCCACTCAAAAACACTCCATTTGCAACGCTCAGTTTTGTCAACATTGCCTGTATTTTTGTATATCTCGCCACCTTTTGTATCAATCCCGACAACCAAAGTTGAAGTACCAAAGTTTTGCACAATCTCATCAATCAAATCGGGATTTTTTAATGCAGGAGAATTAATTGATACTTTATCTGCTCCCATTTTTAGGCACCTCTCAACCTTTTCACAACTATCAATTTTTCCAGCAACACAGAATGGAATGTTAATTGTTTTTGCAATATTTTCAATCATTTTTGTGTCAATTTCAGTATTGTTTGCTGATGCTAAAATATCATACAAAACCAACTCGTTGACACCGTTTTTGCAGTATTTTTCAGCCAACTCAACGGCATTCCCAATGACTTCGTGATTGTTAAATTTCACTCCTTTTACAACTTTACCGTTTGCAACGTCAAGACAAGCGATTATTCTCTTTGTTATCATATTAACATGTTAACACACTAAAATTTTATTTTGCAACTTTTATTATTCTTTTCAAATTTTTGTATATTTGTTCAAATGTTTTTAATTGTTTAAAAAATTATTAATATCTTCTGGGTTCAGCTTACCAATCTTATCACCAATTTGTTGTTAAAATTTATATCATGAGTGATGTTAAGTGATATATTTTTATTAGAAAATTTAAAAGTTTCTAATAAGTAAATAAAAACGGGTCGCTCGTGGCAGAGATGTTGCGGGCGATTTTTTGTTGTTGTTGCGCCAATGCGGAGCACGTTTTGCCACCGAGGAACGAGTCGCAGTCAAACCGCGAAGGCGTGGCCGCGGGCGGCGCAACAGCATAAAATAAAACACAAATTTTTCTTGCAATCGTTTATTTTTTTGATAAAATGAAAAGTAGTTTGTATGTCAATGATTTTTTACCACGCCAAAAGAACCGCAGATAAGGAAATTAAACACACAAAGATCATGGTTGTTAACATGTTCATTACGTTCCTTTTTTTAGGACTACTTGGCGTATTTGTCTATTCATTTATTGAGAGCCACGCAATTGACGACATTGACGAAAGCCCATTCGCAGCAAGTCAAATTGCCAAGAACTAATGCCACGCCAGACACTGTAAAAACGGCTTTGCGCTGACTTTTTTATGCAATTTTTTCAGCACATGTTGATTTTTTGTGTTCGCAAATAGGATTAAATCCTTGTTCGTCAACACAAATTCACGTGGCAAATTGTGAATGTTAGCCTCACGCTCGCGGGTAATAAACAGGTCGCGCACGAATGACTGATCTCGTACAATTCTAAATTTGTTATGCATTTTCTCCCACACGGCCAGCGGATTGAATTCGTAAATCCGTGCATTTTCCATCGCTCGGCATTCTTTTAGAAAATCCTCATATAGCTTGCGGTCGGTCAGGAAATGTTCTTGCATATGCTCATAGGCCAAGTGCAAATAATCAACATCTTGTTTTGCGTAGAAGATTTGCTTCTTCGTGAGTGGCCGTTTTAGCCAGTCCGACACTTGCAACTTGCGTTCTTTTACAATTTTTTTGTCGCAGAATTCCTTAACCAGTTGTGCATAGCCAATTTCATCACCAAAGCCAAGATATTTTGCTGCCACCTGCGTATCAAAAACGTTATGCATTGTAATTCCAAATTGGCAGTAGATGCACTCAAAATCCTGCCGCGCCGCATGGATTACTTTGACAATGCTGTCATCGCGCAACAGCTTCACAAGCTCCCCCAAGTCATCGCTCTGTCCCAAAACATCGTATATTTTTGGCTCTTCTTGCGCACCACATTTCACCTGCACAATTGACAAAGTTGGACGATATGTTGTTCGCCTGTCAAACTCCGTGTCAAGTGCAATAACCCTCTGCATCAGCAGCTAAATACTTACATCAAAATAAAATGCAACTACTCAAAATGCTTATATGTCTTATCCAACACCTCCTGCAAATCAAAATGTTGAACGCCCTCCCCTATTTTTACATCAACATCCTGTCCTGCCACAACCTCACCAATTACAGTGCCAGAATCGCACTGTACCTCCTGCGGAACGCACGCAACCAGTTTGTAATCTTCTCCGCCAAATAGAACAAAATCCTGCCAGTTTTGTAGTTTTTTCATTGCACCACAAATTGGTATTTTCTCAAAGTCAATCACAATGCCAACACCGCTTCTATCCGCTATTTTAGCCAACGCATCCATCAATCCATCACTTGTATCCATCATGGCATATGGCACGCCATCCAGCATTTGCGATGAAACTTTTTCGCCAAATTCAACCTCTGCACGCGGCATCAAATGGCTGATTATGAAATGCTGTTTTTCTACTTCCGCGAACACATTTTTATCAATCTGCCCCATCAGCAAACTCAGTCCAACTGCACTATTTCCACACTCTCCAGAGACAAAAACTTTATACCCCGTGCGCGCTCCAGAACGAGTTGCCACACTTTGTCCGTCCACTTTTCTCCCAATCACGCAGCATGAAATCATGACCTTATCACCGCCAGTCAAGTCGCCTCCAACAATTTCAACACCGCTTTCCGCACATGCTTTTTTAGCACCATCATAAAAACTTTTCACCCACTTGGAGCTCACATTTTTTGGCAACGACAGTGCCACTGTGAGATACTTCGGCACACATCCACTCGCACAAATATCACTCACATTCACCATGATTGACTTGTACCCAAGCTCTTGCGGAGTTATCCATTCCATGCAAAAATGCACATCCTCAACCAAGCTGTCCTGTGTTATGACAATCCCCAAGTTCTCTAAATAAGCGCAGTCATCGCCAATATATTTGCTACCAATTTGGTTTTCAATGATGTGGAGAAGTTCAGTTTCACAAGCCACGGTCAGATATGAAGAAGAAAAAAAGATGAAATTTATTTTGCAATGTCATTTTATTGCTTACTTTACCAAATTTCTTGACTTTTACTTTTTAGAAAAATTGCTTGCTATGTGGTCAAAAGTTCAGCGAACAAATTGAAACATTTTAAAACAAGATTTAAATCATTGTTGAGTAAAAACAGTTGCAGTTTTGTTGGTATTGACCTTGGAACAACAAATACATTGATTTATGCTAAGGACAAGGGAGTTGTTTTAAACGAAGCCTCAGTTGTAGCATATGTCTCAGAAGGGGGTATAAATAGCGGTTATTTGTATGGAAATAAGGCCAAAGATTTGATTGGTAAGACACCAATCCGTATTGAAGTTTCAAGTCCTCTTGATGACGGCGTAATTAGTGATAATAGCATGTCAGAAGACATGATAAGACACTTTTTGAGCAAGACAATCGGAACAAACCTGATTTTCAATCCTACTGTAATTGCAGGTGTGCCAATTAGTGCCACAAATGTTGAAAAAAAAGCTATTCAGGACTCTCTGGAAAGATGCAACATTAAGGAAGCATTTTTGGTATATGAATCAATGGCGGCCGCTGTTGGAGCTGGTTTGCCAGTTGATAAACCATGTGGTTCTATGATTATTGATATCGGTGGCGGAACTACCGAAATAGCCATCATATCACTGGGAGGAATAATAAAAAGTCGTGCGTTCAAATATGGAGGCAAAAAAATTGACAGAGCTATCCTTGATTTTATTAGGCAAAAATATCACTTGCTAATAGGTGAAAACACCGCCGAAGACATCAAAAAGAAAATTGGAATTGCATATTTAAAACCGTATGAGGAGCCAGCAAAATTAGTTATTCACGGGCGTGATTTGCTTAGCCACACCCCAAAAGAAGTGGTTATATCGCAAGATGATATAGTAATTGCGATGTCGGAATTCTCAAATTTGCTAATTGAAAATGTACGTCAGGTGCTTGAAATTGCGCCACCAGAGCTAATGAAGGATATTGTCGCAAATGGTGCAGTGCTTTGCGGGGGAGTGGCCAACATCAAGAATTTGGATTATATCTTGGAGAAAACTTCAAATTTGAAAGTTGTTGTTCCACCAGATCCTCTGATGTGCGTCATCAATGGCCTTGGGAAGATAGTTGAGGACTACAAAAGCTTTGACCACGTATTGTTTAAACAGTTTTGATATGGCAAACGAATTTGATGTATGTGTTTTAGGTGCTGGTCCAGGTGGCTATGTGGCCGCCATAAAAGCTGCTCAAAACGGATTGAAAGTGGCATGCGTTGAGAGGGAAAATGTTGGCGGCGTATGCTTAAATTGGGGATGTATTCCAACCAAGGCACTTTTGCACTGCGCGGAGTTCGCGAACGCCCTGAAAGAGTGTGGAAACTTCGGTGTTACAGCCAATCCAGGAGAGGTTGATATCACTAAAATGGTAAAACATTCGCGTGATGTTGTGGCCAAATTGACAGGTGGCGTTAGTATGCTGTTGAAGAAAAATAAAGTTGCGCTCTTCAATGGGTTTGGAACCTTCAAGGACAAAAATACTCTGGAAGTCAAGCTGGAAGATGGAAAAATGGAAGTCATCAAAGCCAAATATTTCATCATTGCGACAGGTGCGAGCGCACGCAAATTTGATGGCTATGACTTTGATGAAAAGTCCATTTGCACTTATCACGGCGCTATGGTACCAAACGAGAGGCCTAAAACAGTGGTCATAGTCGGTGGTGGTGTAATCGGCATTGAGTTTGCATCATTCTACAACGCGATTGGTAGCAAGGTGGTTGTACTTGAAGGAGCACCTGATATTTTGATGACAGAAGATACAGACATTCGCAAGCAAGCCAAAAAAGCTTATGAAAAACGCGGAATTGAAATTCATGTGGGCGTAAAAGTTTTGTCCGGCAAAAAAAGCGGCAAGCAAGTTGAAGTGGCTTATGAAGACAACGGCAAGCAGGTAAAGTTGAAGGCCGACAAGCTAATCATGGCCGTTGGAGTTGTGCCGAATATTACTGGTTCTGGCCTTGAAAATACTGGCGTGGCGCTGGATAAAAACGTCATCAAA
>JAFUUN010000090.1 GCA_017477855.1 Rickettsiales bacterium
ACGGACTAATTTCCATTGTCGCACCGCTTGGCAAGGCACTTCTCGGCAAGAAAGTCGGCGACAGTTTTGAAGTTGAAACCCCCGCTGGCATCAGTGCTTATGAGGTGGTGAAAATAGGTTAATTATGGACTGCATTGGAAGGACTTATAACATATACGAGACGGCAAAAAAGACGGGGTTGTTGAAGTATGATTTTATTTCATATTTGCATATATGTTGGAATAAAAACCATTATGAATCTTGTATAGGAAAAGAAGATATAAACACTCAAATGCGATTAGCGGAATTATATGTGCAAAAATTGAACGAAGCAAAAGCTTATTTTAGAGATTTTGATTTTTTAAAACCATATTTCTTGAAGGAAATTAATGATTGTTGTGAGAAATTTAAAGACAAACCAAGGGTAGAAAAAAAGTATGAGGTTTTATGTAAATTCAAAGCATTTATAGAAAATTTTGAAAAATTGCAAAATAAAACATTTGATAATGCGGAACTAAACATTTTGGATTTGTTATATGAAACAGCAGAACATGAGGCAACAAAATCAGACGAAGAGTTAAAGGAAATTGATAAAATAAAAAAAGAAATAGAAGATTATCAACGTGAATTTGAAAAGGAAATTTCTGAAAAACCTGAATACGATTTCATAAAAAATGTTTTTTTGTGCGAGATTGAACATATTAATTTGCTTATCAATAACTTTGATAAAGTGAGGCCAGAATGGTTAATTGGAAGTTGGGGAAATTTGAGTTTGAATATATTAACACACTGTTATGATAATAAAGCACTGTTGGAAGCAAGTGGCAAATTTAATGCCTGTCTTTTTAATTTTGTAAAGTCGTATGGAACTCCAATTTTATGTGAAAAATTGATAGAAAATGCGCCACAAATATTTGAATTGCTCTGCAAATGAAAAAACACACCTCACTACATTACAATTTCAAGAAAAAGCAGGAGCTTGTGGCAACTGATGGGACTGTGAAGTTCAACAATCGGAAGACAAATATTGATGCGAAGGGGAAGACAAATTCATCGCAGAAGTGGCTTCGGAGGCAGGTGAACGACCCGTTTGCAAATGCAGCAAAGATTGAGGGCTACCTCGCGCGGTCGGCATATAAGTTGCTGGAAATTCAGAATAAATATCGTATTTTTGAGCCTAAAATCAGGACAATTATTGACCTCGGATGCGCGCCCGGGAGCTGGTCGCAGGTGATTTTGACTAATAAACAGTTTGCTGGCAAGCAGGTGATTGGCCTTGACTTGCTGCCTGTGAAATTTCAACATGAGGATTTGCACTTTATTCAGGGTGATTTTGAGAGCGCGGAGGTGCAAAAACAGCTGGTTGCCAAGCTGAAAGAGATAACGGGGGCCAAGACAAAAAAAGCCGCCAAAGCTGACTGCGTGATTTGTGATATTGCGCCAAATGCGATTGGAAATGACGAGATTGACCGCTTGCGTAGTGAGCGCATTTTGGAAACGGCCATGGCATTTTGCGGAGAGCATCTGGCCGAAGGCGGGCACTTTGTTTGCAAGTCCATCAAGGGCGCTGATAGAGCTATTTTTGATGACATGCGGCGCAGTTTTAGGTTTGCACACAGGTTCAAACCAAACTCCTCACGCAAAGACAGCAGCGAGATTTTTTTGGTTGGGATTAGCAAGAAATAATCACTTCTCCACGAGCTCTTTGTGAAGCAGTTTGATAACTAAATTGGCACTCTCAGTAGGGCACAGGAATGATATACGCGTGGCCGAAAATTCGTCCTGAATTGAGTAGACATTGATGTGCTCTTTTTGTAAAATTCCAAAGATTTGTCCCGACACACCAACAGAATTTATAAGGTTTGAACCAAGCACGGTAATCATTGAACGTGGCTCTGATTGAGTGATTTTGATGTCCCCAATATCAATATGATGACCGAAGATTTTAGCGATTTTATTCACAAAATCATCTATATTATTTTTTACAACCGCGACAAAAATCCTCTGGTTGATGTTCTGCGAAAATGACACAATATAGTCCCTAAATTGGCCGATTGTCTCCTGCAATTTGATGGCAAATTTGTCAATGTCAACCATCTCATTAACCTGCAAAGTCAGCGTTGACAGACCGTCCAACTTGACAATTCCATTGATAGCATCGCTGTTCCCCTCAGATGCAATGAGAGTGCCCGGGAAGGACGGATTATAGCAGTTTTTCAGTAGGATTGGAATGTTCGCGGTGATGCATGGCGTGATGGCATCCACATGCACGACTTTGTTGCCAAGCGAAGACAGTTCGCGCATTTCCTGATAGCTAATTTTGTCTATAAAACGAACATTCTCCACAATTTTTGGGTCGGCCGTGAAGAGCCCATTTGTGTCCTTCCATATTTCCAGCACAGAGGCATTGACCGCACTTGAATAGAGGGCCGCCGAATAATCCGAACCATTTCTGCCAAGTGTGGTAATTTTTCCTTCATTGCTTGACGCAATGAACCCAGCACAGACAATTATTTTTATATCCGACAATGCACTTGCGGCAGCTTGAACAGATACTTTTGTGTCTTCAATGAATACCTTTGCGCGACCAAAATTGCTGTCAGTTTTTACGACCTCCTCCGAGTGAATATATCCAGTTTTGCCGTCCTGCGATGAAAAAAATTTGTAGATAATCAGCGATGACAGGCGCTCTCCAAAGCTCAAAACAAGGTCATGAGCTTCATCTTCGTTTGAACTTGATATACCTTTTAATGCCTGTTCCAGCTGAGAAAGTAGTGCAATCACATCATTATTTTCAACGGCTAAATCTGCTGATATTCTAATATGGAATTTTTTGATTTCATCCAGCTGCGAAGCAAAGTGTTCTGCCCCTTTTGCCAAGTTAAAAAGTTCAACCAACTTGTTGGTGACGCCATAAAATGCAGACACGACAATAATTTTTTGTTCTCCATCAAGATTAAGTATATTCGCAATATTCCTTATATCATCTGCGTTTTTTAAAACAGAACCGCCGAATTTGCAAACCTTCATATATCACTGACATAAACAGTATTGTAATTGTCAAGCATGGATGAGCTATAATCTCCCAATTTTCACAATTCCATCACGCATCTCAATCATGCATTTTGCCAATGTCCTCTTAAAATTCTCCCCACTTTTTACACTCTCCAAAACACTCTCAATCTGATATAGCCGCAGTTTGTAAATTCTGTCAGATATACGCATGATACACCTTGTTAGCACACTTTTTTGGATATACGGAGTAAGCTTCGCAAACTCATTTCTTACAAACAATATTTCTTGTTGGTCATGCGCATTAATTCTATTAATAGTAATACTATTTATAGTAATATCAACCATTTCATCCAGCGCAAGTTTAGCCTCTTGCAGTGTTTTTATTGTTTGGTTTGTACGCTGTAAAATTAGGTTTTTGTCTTCAATTTGCTCCAATAAAAAGCGGATATTATTGCGTTTGTAACGTCTGTCCTGATTGCTTTCATCCTCGCACCACTCCACATTGAGAGCCCTTAAATAGCTGCAACAATCTCCTTTCGTCAGGCCAAGCATTGGACGGACAATGGCAACATTGTCAACAATTTTCATGACTGGCATGGCGCACAAACCGTCAAGTCCGCTACCTCGCGCGAGGTTCAAAAAGAACGTTTCCACCTGATCATTTGCATGGTGGCCGATGCATAAATACGTAATTTTCTGCGCCTTGCACGTGTCAATCAGCAGCTTGTAGCGCGCATTTCTGGCATCATTTTCAAGGTTGTTTTTAAAAGCACCATTCCACTCTTTGATGGTGTATTTTATTCCAAATTTCTCCAACGTGGCAGCTGTTTGAGTTATCTCCTTAGCCGCTGTCGGACGCAAGTTGTGGTTAACCATTATTGCCAAAATATTTGGAAAATTTCTACTTATAGAAATGACCAATGCCAAACTGTCGCTTCCGCCTGATACCGCAACTGCAACCTTTTCTGTCAAAATATTACTATTAATAGTATTACTACATATAGTATTTTTCAGTACATCACATACATGTTTTTCAAACTCCTCTGGCTGCATATTATTGCCGTTTTAGCTCATCAATGATTGTCTCAAAATGCATGCCACGCGATGCCTTTAACAGCACAACGTCTCCATCTTTCACCACATTTCTTATGCCTGAAAGTGCCTGTTTTGTCTCATCAAAATGATATTTTTCAACATCCTGCAGCTCATCAAACACAGCCTTCATCTCCTTCCCGATTGTAATTACAACATTAATCCCGCTCTCTAAAATGTAGGGTAAAATTGACTTATGATATTCCTTCGACTGCGCACCAAGCTCCAACATATCTCCCAGAATTGCAACTGATCGCGTTTGATTTTTCGCTGCAAAAGTGCCAAGTGCAACCACTGCATCACGCAACGCAACGGGGCTTGAATTGTAGGCATCATTGATGATTTTGATACTTTTTCCATCACATTTGATGTCTTCCAAATTGCCTCGTCCATCAACAATTTTTATCTGTTTTACAGCGTCCGCAACCTTCTCAAAATTGAGATTTAAAATCTTAGCAACAGCAAAAACGAACAGTGTGTTAAACGCATTATGATAACTCATGCCATTGACGGTGCAGTCCACATTACTATAAGTAGTATTACTATCAACAGTATTACTACATATAGAAACTTTATAGTTTGTTTTGTAATCTGCCATGAACTCATAACCATCAATAAACACATCAGAATTTTTTGTCCCAACAGATAAAATATTTTTCACTCCATTCTCTTCCGAAATGCTTTTTAAGAGGCCAAAACTGTCATTGTCTTCATTCAAAATAGCATAAGAATTTGGCGACATTCCCTGAAAAATTTCGGCCTTTGCGCGCGCAACTGTATCAAGATTTTTCATAAATTCCATGTGAACTGGCACAATGTTTGTGATGATTGCAATATCAGGTTTTGCAATTTTCGTAAGGTGCGCGATCTCGCCGGGGTGGTTCATCCCCATTTCAAGAACAAGCATTTCGGTATCTGTTGGAGCGTTTGCAATTGCAAATGGCAAGCCAATGTGATTGTTGAAATTTCTTATCGGCGTGTACGTTTTGTAGAACTGCGACAGGACAAAACTGATGTTTGCGCGAGTGCTGGTTTTGCCCACATTTCCAGTGATTGCAATGACTTTTGAGCGCAGACGATTTCTCTGAAAAATTGCCAATTTTGTCAGCGCCTCAATGGAATTTTTCACCACGACAAAGCTTGCATTTATTGACTGATAATCTTCTGGAAGTCGCTCACATACGACGCAAACCGCACCATTTTCAACAGCACTTTTGATGTATTTGTGCCCGTCATTGTTTTCTCCTTTTATGGCAAAGAACATTCCTCCATTTGTCAAAATCCTACTATCAATAGTAATACTATTAATAGTAATACTATTTGTAGAAATATAAAGCTCGTCATTCTTGAAGACGTTTACAATATCATCTTTTGAGTATAGCATCGCATGACAAAAATTCAGATAGATTAATTGTCAAATAATTTAACTCACTTTTACCTTATTCAAATCTGGCAACTTAATTGTTACCAAATCACGATATGGTTCAAGCCCCTTTTCCAAGTCAATAGGTTCAAGCTTGCCCTGTGCCTTCAATTCATCAAAACGCCGCTTATGTTTGAAATAAATCTCACTAATAAAACGCACACCTTTCTCACCACGTTTCAGCTGCACAATCACCTCCACAACCGCATTGATATAGTCAATAACCTCGCTTGGCGGCATACCCAAACCTGCCTGCATAACCATCATTTTTAGCTGCTGCTTTGCCATTGCAGGAGTGTCGGCGTGGACTGTTGATATTGATCCCGGGTGACCAGTGTTGATTGCGCGCAAGAAACTGAATGCCTCTGCTCCACGTATCTCTCCCACGATTATGCGCTCTGGTCTCATACGCAGACAAACCTCAACCAAATCCTGGGCAGTTACATTGGCGCGTCCCTGTCCTCCTTTGGAACATATCAAATGCAAATGATTTGGATGACGCGACAAGTCAATTTCTCGGGCATCCTCAATTGTGATTAAGCGCTCGGTTCTTGGAATAGCGCGTAGCACAGCATTCGTAAATGTTGTCTTACCAGTTGATGTACCACCGGCACAGATTGTATTTTTTTTGAATAGAACCGTATATTGCAAAAACTCTTTTAGTCGGCGTTGGCAGAGTAATTCGTATAGTAATCTGTCATTTAGATCCTCACTGGCATCAACCAAGCAGTTATCAAAACAGTGCATTTTTTCATAGTCATCAAGCGTCCACTTCAATGTTGATGGTTTACGTATTGAATAGGCAATTTGCCCTGGCTCACATGCAGGAGGAATAACAACCTGCACACGATAGCCATTTGGCAGAGTTCCACCAAGAAGCGGATGTTCCTCATTAACCATCTGCTCAGTTGACTGCGCAATCAGTGATGCCATTCCGCGCAGATGTTTCATATCCAATGTTGGCACTTGATAAGGTTTTTGTTCTCCGTATTGCTCCACCCATATCTCACATGGTTTGTTGATGGTGACTTCGGTCACACCATCACGGTTAAAGTATTCCTCAAATGGCTGCAAATATGAATTCAGCGCCGTCAGCGATTGCATGCTTGATTATAGTTATTTTTTCCGGAAATGCAAATAAAACATGATAATTGTTTTGTTTGACAACTTAATTAAGTTTTGATAAATTTAATTAGTTTTAAAGTTTTTTTATGCAAAATAATCAGCAATTACAGCAATATGCCGAGAAGATTAGGGAAGATATCCAAAAAGCAGGTGGATATACAATTAATAAATTAGATACTTTTGATAACATCAATAGCATCAGCTTAACATTACAAAATCCTATAGGTCAAAGAATGGGTATCATGATTTATCAAACAAATATCAATCAAGGAGAATGGGCAGTTGTGAATAGCAGTCTTAGTTCATCATTTACTTGCACAAATATTAACGATGCTTTGAATTATTTGCATGATCAAGTGAGAGGTGATGCTTGGAAAAATTATTTCAGCATTGGCGCGCATTCTATTAGAATAAGGGACATTATTCGTGATACCCATGGTTATCAAATTCATAGTAGTCATCTTATTGAAGAAAACGGCGTTGACAATGGTGTGCGTACAGAGGTAACAAATGGAGCTGGAGCGACAATGAATATTAGCATTAAAAGGCAACCGAATGGCCGTTGGCACCTTGCAAATCAAGAGCTTGATCCAGAAGGTCGTACATTTGATACTGTTGATAGTGCTTTACAAAGTTTGCGCGCAAAACTTCGTAGTACTCAATGGATGCATTATGGGCCTGCAAATGCTCATTATGCACAAAATCAAAATATATATACACTTGGTCATTTGGTTAACGGAGACGGCCAGACGTTGATGTAATTTGCTATGTTGAATTTTATATTGATTGTTGCGCCAGGGCGGAGTGCATTTGGCCGCCGAGCGCAGCGAG
>JAFUUN010000091.1 GCA_017477855.1 Rickettsiales bacterium
ATGAAGATGGATTTATTGACTACGACCAAGCAGAGCAACTGGCAATGGAACACAAACCAAAGCTGATTATTACTGGTTTTTCTGCATATTCTCGTATTGTTGACTGGAAAAGGTTCAGAGAAATTGCTGATAAGTGCGGCGCATTTTTGATGTCCGACATAGCGCACGTGGCTGGATTGATTGCAGGAGGATATTATCCAAGCCCTATTGATTATGCTGATGTGGTAACCACGACAACCCACAAAACATTGCGAGGCCCAAGGGGCGGAATGATTATGGCAAAGACAAAGGAGTTAGAGAAAAAGCTAAACTCTGCGCTATTCCCGGGAATACAAGGTGGGCCACTGATGCATGTTATTGCTGGAAAAGCAGTTGCATTTGGAGAGGCTCTTCGCCCAGAGTGGAAAACATATTGCAAAAACATTATTGATAATGCTAAAACATTGGCTGATACTATCATGGCAAGGGGAGTGGATATTGTTAGCGGAGGAACAGATAATCACTGTATGTTGGTTGATTTGAGAAGCAAAGGTGTGACAGGATTAGCATTAGAGCGCAGATTGCAGGAGAAATATAACATTGTTTGCAATAAGAACTCTGTGCCAAATGATCCACAAAAGCCAACCATTACATCTGGCGTTAGATTGGGCACACCGGCTTGCACGACAAGAGGTTTTGGTAAGGCAGAGTTTGAGAAGATAGGAAATACAATCGTTGACTGCATTGAGGAGATAGCTGAGGAAAGTAAATAATAGTTGCGCGGCGCGGAGCGCGTTTGGCCGACGAGGAACGAGGCGCAGCCAAACGGCGAGGGCGTGGCCTCGGGCGGCGCAACCTCACAATGACTATTTGCTTTTTATTTTTTTCATATATCCATAAGTGCGCTGTTTTATATTATTTACTGTGGGCTTTTTTAGAAGAAAAAAATACGACCCAGATGATATAATGTCAAACGGGCAGAAATATCTTGCAAAGCAGCTGGCAGATGAGGTTGAACGCTTAAAACAATCTGTTGGAACAATATGTGATCTCGTCAAAAATGGAGAAACATTTGATAGACGTATAGCTCTTGAAGATGCAAAAAAAGTGATAAGATTGCTTGACAAGGGCGCGATCAAAGTTGCAGAAAAGGTAGATGAAAACAAGTGGCAAGTCAATGAGTGGATTAAAAGTGCAATTTTACTTCTATTTCTTGAACAAAATCGTGCAATTGCTGGATTTGGTGCAAATTCATCAATGACATGGTTTGATAAAATAGGTAACAAGTTTGACGGTTGGAGCAGTGCAACTTTCATGAATTTAAATATACGTGTTGTACCGGGAAGCATTGTCAGACAAGGCGTGTATATCGGCCAGAACAGTGATGTAATGCTGTCATTTATAAATATAGGAAGTTATATCGGGGAAGGCACAAAAATAGGCTGCATGACAAGCATTGGCTTCGGGATTTATATCGGTGAAGGATGTAGCATCTGTGATAATGTCTGTCTTGGAGAAAACGCCAATCCAATAACCGCTCCACAGATTATAATAGAAGATAATTGCCTGATAAAATCAGGTTGTATTATTGAGAGGAATATTGTTATTGGACGTGGTTCTGTTTTAGAAAATGGTGTGATATTGAGCCATGATACCAAAATTATTGACTATGCGACCGGTAGAGAGATTGTAGACAAAATACCTAATAACTCCATTGTGAAAAATGGAACATTTAAGCAAGACGAAGGCATTTCACTGGTTTGCGCAATCGTTTTTTCAAGGAAGAATGATAACACACAACCAGCACAAGATCTTGATGCATTGTTAAATCATTACGATATAGATGAAGATTTATAGCCATGCCAGCTGATAATGTAATGACAAAAAAAGAGGAAGTTGCTAAACAACAGGAAGACAAAGAAACTGCTATTGAAGATGCTAAAACCAAATGGAAACGCAGAGGAAAAAAACTGTTTAATAAGTCATGCAAATTCACATCATTGGTAATTATTCTTGGGTTAATTATCCATATTGAATTCAAAAGCTTGAAGGAGGAAGAAACAACCAGAGACACAGCACTAAAAATCACCGAAAATTTGCGATCATCATCTGAGGCAATGCAAGATGCATGGAAAACAATGTATTATTTCTACAAAACAGGAGATTTATTTAAGATATTGAGATGCAGCCGTGGGAGAACAAGCATCTTTGATAAAGAGCCGGGAGATAGTTTAGCATACATATTCAAGCGCCCGATTGATAATAATATCAGAGCCGGAAACGCACAGTTAAACCCTATTGCTTGTGATAAGCCATTGTCAATTAACGTTCAGATGAAAAAGAGAATTGATAAAAAAATGGATAATCCAGAGCCATATACATACGTTCCAGGAAAGGAGCCATTGGAGTTGCTAAAAAAATATCCACTTATACAATATGCAGTGCCAAAGTTGAAGGTTGGTGAAAAAGCAGTATTTATTGCAATGCCGCAGACAATATCAGGTCAAAAATTTAAATCAAAGTATATTTATGAAATTGAATTGCCAATCCAAAAAGGGAAGAATACCTATGACAAGCTTCCAGCATGGGTACCAATATACATTAGGGAAAAAAGTATTAACGTTATAGATACTGTGATTTGCAATTCAATTGTGGCGCTGAATATGAGCATCTACAATGGGCTTGGGCAGCTGCTTTATGAGACGTTTGATGGTGCCAAACAGGTTGATAACTTGAAGGACATAAAACCATTTAAGTTTAGAATGGGTGCAGGAGAATTTAACGAATATATTGAACAAATTCTGTTAGGTCTTTCCGCCGGTGATAAGATAAAGATATTCCTTACAAAAAACTTCATGCAAACAACTCCATTCTTTAACCAGAGGTCATTTGATAATCAAGAGTTGCTAATTATAGATTTGCAAATAATGGGAGTAACAAGATAGAAATGGCAGGAGATATAATAATAAACAAGCACAGATTTATAGGCAAAGTGTTGTCAGCCATCATCCCAAGTAAGGCAAGTAGATACATCTTTTTTACATTCGGCAAGGAATTTCTGATGTGGTTTTGTGCTTTGTTTATTCTCCTTGCTACATTCAATCAAATAGGACTTACGACAGAAGGAGGAAACAAGTTGTCCTTCTTGATTATGGAAAACATTTGCGAAACATCCTGTCAAATATTGAAATTGACAGAATTTGTCATACTGTTTGCATGTATTACATTTTTCATACGTTCGAAGGGTTTTTTCAATCTGTCAATGCTACAAAGTTTTGGCACAACGTCAATGAAAACTATTGTGCCAATCATTGTCTTTTTGATAATGTTCTGGGTTGTAAGAGTTT
The DNA here is from genome assembly GCA_017477855.1 of Rickettsiales bacterium. Lineage (GTDB taxonomy): Bacteria > Pseudomonadota > Alphaproteobacteria > Rickettsiales > Deianiraeaceae > UBA4311. Next base: position 3,327 of record JAFUUN010000091.1, read on the forward strand.
TTGCGCTGTATCCACTTGTTGTAAAATATAGCAATTTGCAGTCAATCTATAAGAAGGAGCACAAGTTGAGTATAGTTAGTATAGGCACAAAGTTCAACATTTTTGATGGCAAAAAAGCAGGAAATTATATGATTGTCAATGGAACATATAAAGGTGGAAACAAAAATGTAGTTGTTGCCAGAGATGCAACATTTGTCAAATATCAAAACAATGCAATCAGCGAGACATATTATGCAAAAGTTGCAAAATTTGATAACTCAAAGTGGACGATGCATGATGTATTGTATTATAATCATAAAAAAGGAATGCTGACGCATAAACTATCAAGTTCTATCAAAAGTGAACTCACAAATGCAACGCTTATGTCAAACATCAGTGGAGCGCATAAGTATGAAAAATCATTAAAATTGCATATTTATGACAATATTAAATTGTTGTTGTTTAACAAAAATGCCAACGGAGAAACAGAAAACATGCGTCAAGCCCGCCTGGAACTGACAAACGATATTATCTGTTTGATGAACTCTATTGTTTGTTGTTTTTTGACTTTTATATTGTGTATCACTTCATCCAGAATAAGTAATATCATCAAGATTTCATTGAAGAGTTTCTTGGCATTCTTCATTTTGACGCGTATTTTCAGCTTTCTTGGACCGACAATAAAAAACTCTAACTTCAATGCGTTTGTAGCAGTAATGTTAAGCATGACAGTTATTTTAAGTTTTTACACATTTCTAATCAAGCGCGATTGGAAGATTGAGATAATCAGAAGGAAAATGTAATGGTGGGTGATACAGGACTCAAACCTGTGACCCTTTCCACGTCAAGGAAATGCTCTATCAACTGAGCTAATCACCCATTCACTGGGACAGTGAGATTTAAAATTTAAATTGCAAGTGAATATTGAATTTATTGTTGTACTGTCCGATGCCACGCCCTCGCAGTTTTCACCTCCTCGCTCTATCAGCCATCTCTCACGCTCAGATCCGCTCGGCGGAAAAACTCAGCTACGCCCGCACAATAAAAACATCATTGCTATTTATTTCTTTTAAACAAAATACATATTGTGTTCGGCATTTATTTTCATTGGCCATATTGTCTCTCCAAATGCATTTACTGTGACTTCGGCACAACAATCTTATCAGCAAACATAAACCAACAAAACTATGCTGCAAATTGCAAAAAACAACTGGAATATTTCTCTGGGAAAATCGGGCAGACAGAACCAATCACTTCAATCTATTTTGGTGGCGGAACACCAAGTATTTTGGAGGCAAGCATCATTGCAGAATTGGTTGATTATGTAAAAAGCACTTTTGATGTTACGGTAGATTGTGAAATTACTCTGGAAGCCAATCCGACAAGTTTTGAAATTAACAAGTTTGAAAAATTCCATCAAGCCGGGGTGAATAGATTATCTCTTGGTGTGCAGTCAATGGATGACGACGAGTTGCGGTTTTTAGGCCGCAAACATACAGTTGCGCAGGCAATGGCGGCAATCAATGAAATCAAACACATCTTTCCGCGGTGGACTTTTGATTTGATATATGGTCTGCCAAAGCAAACGATGACGAAGTGGCTGGATGAACTCGCGCAGGCATTGGCATTGGGTTCACAGCACATGTCGCTATACACCCTGATTGTGGATGAAAATACCCTACTCGGTCAGATGGTTGCACGCGAGATTGTCGTCCCAAAAACAGAGGAAGAACTGGCTGATTTCTACGATGCTACGAATGAGTTTATCCACCGTCATTCCAACCTGGAGCATTACGAAGTGTCTAATTATGCAGTGTCAGGACAAGAAAGTCGCCACAATTTAGCATATTGGAACAGCAATGACTACATCGGCATTGGTGCTGGTGCACATGGAAGATTACGTTATGCAAATGGTTGGCGATACGAGCTGCAAAGCATTTTTAATCCTAAACAGTGGAATGATAATATAGCGAACGGCGGCAACGGACTTGAAGTTGAGCGCCCACTAACAGAATACGAACAAGCCGAGGAAATACTAATCATGGGTCTGCGCACAAAGTTTGGCATTGATTTGGAGGACATCCGCCAGCGATTTGGCTTTGATTTGATGAAATATTTAGATGCTTCCAAGCTTGCAGAATTTGCAGAGCAGAAGTTGGTAATATATGATAATCAGAAATTAAAGTTGACATATCAGGGGTTAAAGGTGTTGGATATGATAGTTACACAATTAAACATTGATTGACTTATTACCAATTATGCTTAATATTTTATAGGTTTTATTTTTATTTTTATGAGAAACAACACAAACGTAATTAACAATGATATACATAACCCAATGCCTAATTATGATGGCGCTTTCATGAGTGTCACAAAAAATGATGATTGTTCTGGTAGTTTTATGGAACAAACAGAGACTTGTAAAAAAAAGGAAAACAATAGCTCAAAATCACCTGTTGATGACGGATCTACTATTCTGAATAATGACGAATTTAGTATCGTTGAAGATTTCTTTAAAGAAAACAACGACAACGCTATTAATAAAAACATGGAAAATAAAAAGAGCATCCAGCCAGTCATTGTATCTTCAAACCATAATATTTCCAATAACAATTTTCCTATTAGTAAAATCACACATAGCAATAACATCAACAATATTTCAAATAATAATCTACCTATTGAAAGCAATAAATCTATTGCAAGCCATGGAAAAAGCAAAAAAGAAAAAGCAGCAAGCAAAAAAGAAAAAGCAACCGTGATAAATAGCATCGTTGATAACCAGAAGTACTTCGTTAATACACAAGTAAATGATGTAAATTCCGCTATAATGAGCAATCCTTATTGTGAGAAAAGTCAAAAAACAATAGAACAATCTAAATCTTCGGTCAAAACTAAATCTTCGGTTAAAAAACATTTCAATCCTTTTTATATTGCATCAAAACATCAATCCACTGATAAAAACAAAAACGAATTCGACAATGCCGCTTTGAATAACAACTTCAACGATAAGTCGCAGTATAATCAATTATGCTCCAATTTAGACTATTATGGCGTAAGTCAATTAGCCGGGACAAACAAAAATTCAGAAAAAGAAATTTACATCAACAATATTTATAATATTGACGGCAGCAAGAGAAAATATAGATCATCATCTGTTGATAGTTCAAGTATTTACAACAGTAGCGAATATTGCAGCCATTGTGGTCACCGAATAAAACGTATAAACAATAGAAAAGATAAAGTAGAATACTGCTGCTGCAACAATTGTTGTAATAACAAATGCAATATATTTTAGTTGTCTGAAAAGTATCTAACAGATAACACTCAAAAACACCCCTTCCTTTTCACAAATTTTTTTATCTCCTCTATTAAATTTTTGTATTGATTTTGAGAAATAGATATTACACCATTGGCAAAACAGGTTTTGCCACCGAGCGTAGCGGTGCTAGACCGCAAGGGTATGGCTTCAGGCTGCACGACATAAATTGGTGACGTGTTTTAGCAGAGCGCTTTTATTTTTTATATTCTTTACATTTTGATATTTTTTAATAAACTGTGATTAGTTTTATTTTTTTTATGCAAAACAGTATTGAACAACAAAGAGCAGAAATTTTGGAGCAAATTATTAATCGCATGCAATATCAGCTTACAACGAGACATGATGATTCATTTTCTTTTGAAGCCAATGGGATCCCATGCAATATATTAAGGATTGATGATAACGGAATTTGTCATATAACAATGCAGAAAGTTAACGGGGGGTTCGCATACCGACTCTTTAATACACAGGATCGAAGCGTTGAAGAGTCTGTGAATACTGCGCTTCGGATTATGAAAGAGCTCTGCCAATGCAGAATAACAGATATAGTTGATAAACTCAGCAATAAATTGGAAATGACCAGAGTAAAACGATACCCCCGATCATTTTATTTTACTAATAAAAACGGTTCAGATGATAATACTTTGTTTATAGATGATAATGGTATAGCAAAAATCTGTATAGTCGATAAAAATGGCAGATATCACCATACTAAAATAGATGTAAAGGAACACAATAATGACTATATTGTTAATCAAATCATTGCAATGGCAACTGGAACGGGTATGGCTCAACATTCATTAAAAAGCTCACAAAAAAGCCATAGCTTTAATGAAAAACAATAATAATTATATCACACTCAAAAACACTCCTTCCTTCTCGCAAATTTTCTTTATCTCCTCCCTATCAAGCACAATCGCACTGCCGCAGCTAATAGCAACACCAGCAAGACCACATTCAACCACTCTTTTGAAGGTGTTGATGCCAATGGTTGGGAGATCAGTTTTCATGCTTTGACCAACCTTACACATCTTCACAAGAACGGGTTTTGTCTTGCCCTTCAACTTATATCCACCGCATCTGCGTATCAGTTCATCCGTGCCCTCGGCGCCTTCCATACCAATCACGCGGCCATTTTGGATAATAATTGACTGGCCAATATCAAACTTTGATATAGTATTTAGTATATCTCTCCCAAGATTGATGTCATTCTTATAGGACTTTGCCAAGTGCGGATTAATCTCATCCTTGCGACTACACAAAATATCAGGGACAATCTCATGCGCGCCAACAATCTTGATGCCAATATCATGCAACAGTCCCTGTGCCGCCGAGAGAAGTAGGTCATCTCCCTTTTGCCGTGAGAGGCCTATTTTTGCTACATTTTTCACCACAGCAAGCATGAGTTTTAGATTATCAAGCGTAAATAATTTCATCTGCCGAATGCCACGGAAACGCACTCCGCCACAAAATACAACCTCCTTTGCTTTGATTTCCCGCAGCTTTTTGAGTATCCCTGCAATATTCTCCAACTGCATTGCATGCACTTTTAATCCGCAATCACTGAAATATTTGGAATTCTCCTCATCAAAACAGATAATTTCAAAATCACGCCCTTGCTCCAATAATGCATCCGCAATCACTCTTGGGAGGGTTCCATTGCCAGATAGGAGAGCGATTTTTGACTTCATTATCTTTTTGTGGATTTGATTTTTTAGATTGCAAGGATATTAAAAAAATGTTCGTTGCGCGCCCGAGGCCACGCCCTCGCGGTTTGTATTTCACTCCTCACTTCGTTTGTCGCACAAACGCGCTCCGCGCCGCGCAACAAAAATATACATTGAAATTTTTTTCAACAACCTTACTAACCGCCAAAAATCTTATCACACCGGCAATAATCTTATCACGCCAACAATCAAATCTTTCAGATTTGCAACTTTTACATTGTCATTAACTACCTTTCTAAACGCATTATCACGGTTTGAGCCAAATCCCAAAATACTTCTATCAACAAAGGCTTTTGGATTTGCGGCCAAACATTCAAGTAATTGTTCATACACTGTCATTGTTCTGTCAATCTCTGTTTGTTTGAGTCTTCCTTTATATACGTTTAAGCTACACTCAGCTAAAAGTTTCATCGTTTTATTTACATCTTCAATCAAATCCTTCCCATCAAGAAGAGAATTACGACCGTTTAAAAAATTCGTTTTAGTAAGAGTCATCAGCTTTGATTGTAATGTATTATCATTAATATTAAATTTTATTTTTTCGTTTTTCTTACTGTACTTCTCTTGCCAACATTGTTTCTTCGTATCTTTATCAAGAGCACTGCCGTTTATAAGTGTATACATTCTATATATATAATCGCTAAACCAATTCAGGTATGTCTGTTTTACATTGTTGCTAACTGGATATATTGTTTGACGATCCTTGATTTTCTTTAATATTGTTTCCCTGTCAAAAAACTGTTCAATATGTTGTGTAGCACAGTTGTTTGGATCTAAAGCCTCTAATGCTTGCTTTTGTTGGTTAATAGAATTATTATTCAATTGTGGATTACCAAATTGATTGTTAAAACCCTGAAAAATATTGTTTGGGCTGATAAAATTGTTGCCTTTCATCATCATTGGATTTATGTTCATAGCATTGTTGTTAATTATATTCTGATTGTTCATCATCATCATTTGGTTCATGTTCATTGCTTTTTTGTTAATCATATTCATATTCATCATATTCTTATTGTTCATCATCATATTCTGATTATTAATCATATTCATCATATTCTGTTTTTGCATCATCATTGGATTTATGTTTATTTGATTTTGCAGAGACTTCTCAAATACCTTTACACCATGTAGAGTTTTTGTTTGGTTAAACGTTTGGCTGTACGGCGAGCTTTTTTCTGTGATAATATTTTTAACGTCAAGGCCTAATTGCGCAAATGTTGTGTGCACTTGAAAACGATAAAGTCCATTTTTGTACCACAACGCATACTCTTCTCCTGGTCTAAGGTTTTGTTGTAAATATTGGCTAAATTTGTTTACTTTTTTCTGTTGGCTTGTTCCAAATGTATGCAAATACCATTGCTGATTGTTATTTCCCATCATAAAAAAAATACATAAAACTGATCAGATTTTATTACAAAACAAAATATTTGCAAATAAAAAATATTTTCTTATCACGAATTAATGAAGTTTTTTTTCCAAAGTGCGGTATTTTCATTGGTTGTTTTTTGTGTTGCATGCACACCTGTGCATCGTGGATATAAAATGCAGGAAGACCAGCTACAAGAGATGCAAGCCATGGTTGAGCGCTCTGCCAAGGTTGATGAAATTGTAAACAGGTTTGGTTCTCCGTCATTTATCAACGCACCAATCAATGATAACATGTGCTATGCCGGTGGCGATGGGACACGGATAGCATTTGCAAGATTTGCGCAACCAACATATAATATAGTATGCATATCCTTCAAAGATGGCGTAGCAACTGGTATTTCCAGTAAGAAATTTAATGATATTGATGTGGAAAAATTTGTGAGTTATAAGACAGAAATAAAGGAGAAGTGATGTGTGTTTTTTTTGTTGCGACGGGCGGAGCGAGTTTTTTCTCCAAGCGGAGCCCGAGCGTGAGCGAGGGTGGTGGAGCGAGGAGATTAAAAACCGCGAGGGCGTGGCCGCGGGCGGCGCAACAAAACAGTTGCAAAATAAATAATATAAAATATTCATCCATTGTTGTTTATGCGAGCATGTATTTTGAATGGAGTGGGCGACCACACACACTTGCAGGTCGTGCAGATGAAAGAGCCGGTAAATATTGGTCCAGAAGAGGTTTTGATACAACAAACTGCGCTTGGCATCAACTTTGATGATGTAATGTATCGCCGTGGTGACTATCCAATACCAGATGAATACGGTAAGACACCAATCATAGGTTTTGAGGCAGCAGGAACAGTGCTGCGTAAAGGTGAAAATGTCAAAGGATTTAATGTTGGAGATCAGGTTGGTTATGGTTTTTGTCCTCTGGGTGCTTATGCCGAACAGCGCGTGATTGATTATCGTTTTTTGTTGTCTGTACCACAGGAATTTACCCCCGAAACAGTCGCAGGTGCGCTTCGCAAAGGACTTACCGCGGAATATTTACTATTTCATACATTTGCTCCAAGAAAAGGCAACTGGATTTTGATACACTCTGTCGCCGGTGGGGTCGGACACATCATGGCCAAGTGGGCTAAATTTGCAGGTTTGAACGTTATCGGGACGGTGTGCGATGACAGTAAATTATCAATCGCGCTGGCAACTGGATGTGATTTTGTTATCAATCGCGCTACGGAGGATATTGTTGCAAAAGTAGCCGAATATACTAACGAAGTTGGTGTGCATGCAGTGTTTGATGGTATCGGTAAGCCAGTGTTCGAGAAGTCATTGAAGTCGCTCAAACCCGGTGGTCTGTATGTCAGTTATGGTTATGCAGGCGGCAAGCTTGATCCGATTGATGTTATGGCACTACGTCAACGCTGCTTGTTCTTCACGGCTCCTGTGTTGGAGCTCTATAAACGCAACCGGTTTGAGCTGATTTATTCTGCATCAGCTGTGTTTGATATGTTGCGCAGAGGCGTCATCACACCAAATATTTCACGCTATGGAATGGATGGTATTCAGCAGGCACATGCTGACTTGGAAAGTGGAAAAACCACTGGCTCAATAGTGATAAATTGCTAATTTCCATTGCGTGGCCCGGTGCCTCGCCCTCGCCATTTGTCATCTCCTCGCTGCGCTCGTCCGACAAATGCGCTCCGCGCCCACGCAATAAAAACATCATTAATTATTTTACTGACAGAGTGCTCAAAACTGCAATTTCAACGAGAAATAAATACATTGCACCAAAGACAATTATGTTGTTTGCTTTGTTGCTCTCGCTCACGCTGATGCTCTTACGAAATACATCTTTTACACGATTGGTAAGCGGAATAATGAAATTTGTTGACCGCGAATATATTTCCCAAATGTCACGATAGTGGCGTGCTAAGAGTTTGTCGTATTTTTTTGCCGAGAAGCAGTCATTGATAATGAAAATTACAATTGCGATAATAGTGAAATACGGGTTTTGTACGAGTAAGTTGACACCGATGAATGATATAAATTGCGCTAAGAGCATCGGATGGCGGCACAGGGCGTAGACACCAGTAATTTTGATTTTACCAAGATATTTTACTGTCATTGATGCTGCCATGCGGAGCGCCAATCCACTGAATATAAATATACATCCAAACTGTGCAACTTTTGTGTGCAATGGCTGAAATTCATGCCCGAACAGAAACACAACAAATGCAGCAACTCCCCAAAGGAAATATGAAAACAGCGGAACTCTGAATTCAAAAAATAACCTTAACTTGTCGTTCATTTTTAATCATTCTCTTCTGTCTCTTCTGTTTGTGTATCTTCAGTAGAGCTTTCTTCGGCTGAATTCACTTTTTCAGCTATTTTTGTAGCAGCTAACAAAATTGAAGCATCATCAAAGTCAGCTTTGTCAAGCATCAACTCGTTAACTTTTTTGTTCTTTGTTGTGTAGACACAGACTTTTCCGTTATTGTAAATCTTGACAATGTGGTTGAAAACTTGGAACACAAATGGCTTCTGTCCTTGTGATGTTATAACACCGCTTGAACTGTCAAGTGCTTTTTCGTTGCGGTCTTTTATCTTGCGGCGGATGATTTCCATCATTCTTTCCAGGGCTTTTTCACGGTTGTTTTTGAATGTCTTTTTTGCCTTGATGCAACGGAATGTTCCCTCTTTTTGTTGTTCCTTTTTTAGGGCCCTCAGGGCGCCTGTTATGTCATTATTGTAAATTACAACTGTTGCCATAATTTTATTATTATGTGTGATTAGAAATTGCATCTTTTTATTGTCAAGGATTAATTGTTGTTTTTGTTGCGCGGCCCGAGGCCACACCCTCGCCGTTTGCACTCTCCTCGTTCCGCTACGCTCCACTTCGTCCAGCAAACGCGCTCCGCGCCCACGCAACAGAATTTATTTTGTTATATTCTGGCTTTCTTTTTTTGCTCTGCGTCTTTTAGCAATTTGCGCAAATATAATTCTTGTTATGATGTAGGACACCAACAGCGCAACACACAAAATCGTAAAGTCCTTAATTGCTTTGTGGATGAGATGCTGACTACTGCCGAAAAAGTAGCCAATCAAATACATGGCTGTTGAGAAAACTGCACCACCAAGCGCATTGTAGAATATAAATTGATGAATTGGCATCTTAGCCATTCCTGCTGGAATTGTAATAATGTGTTTAAATGCAGGAATAGGAACAAAGCGCCCGACAAACATCAGTAAGCGCCCATGTTTGAGGAACATTTTTTCCAGCTTTTCAAGTTTTGCAACATTAATATGTAACAGTTTTGAGTGCTTGTATATCAGTCCACGTCCAAGGAACATTGCGAAGTAGTAGTTAATCAAGCAGCCGATGACAATTCCTGCGGTTGTGAAAATTATCAACAACGGCAAGCTTTTTGTGCCAAGATAGGCATAATATCCAAGCGGAATGATGAGTGTTTCCACTGGAATAATGACTGGAAAAGCCGTGCTCTCCAATGCCGCAAAGATTGCCACGTGCCAGTAATTCAGCTCTCCAATCAGTTTTAATATCTCGTATGCAAACTCTTTTAGCATTGAAATGGTTATTTTCTTAATGAAAAGAAAATTTTTATTTGCAATAAGAAAAAAATTGACCATAATTGACTGGTTTTAATATTTTTAATTATGCAAACACAGACAACAAACGATCAGCAACCAGATCTTGATTTCGCAAAAGTATTGAGTGAGATTAACGGTGCTTCAAAGAAAAATCAAGTTGATGCAATAAAGAAGGCACAACAGGTAAAATCTGACAATCCGAAGATTGAAAATTATATAAATTTTCCACAAGAAACTGCAAGTGATGAAGAGAAAAAAAAGTTTAAAGCTCAAATAGGAAAATATATTATGTATGTTGCTTGTGGTTTTGCAAGTAGAGAACTTGGAAAGCACAGAATTGGTTCTAATAAAGGTGTTCGCCAGAATTTCCGTCACTTTTCAGATAAAAGTTTTGCAAAAGATTTAGGAAAGTTGGTCTATGATCCATGTTGTGGATGTAAAACTGTTGATGCAAATTACAAATTCTTCAATGTTAGTAAAATCTGTTGGTCAAGAGGCAGAAAAGAAGCAATGTCCATTAACTCACGATTGAGTGAATTGGGGCGTAGCGTTGTTAAATATTGCAATAATAATTGTAGTAGTGAACAAGAAATCAAAGAAGCAACGCAAAATATACTTAAACAGGCTATGGATTGTTGTAAAGCAATATCAGCAGAATGTGGCAAGATGGGATGCAAAGGACTTGATTTTGTTCCTGGATACGGATGGATAAATCCTTCATGGAGACTAACTATGGGACATGGAGGTAGATACCTAAAAAAAGGGGTTGATAGGTTGTTTGGTAAAATGGGGGTTAAGTGTTGTACTTGGAATAGTTTTTCGCATGATCAGAGTAAATACGACAATGCATTTAAAAGTCTTAGTGATGCAGCCAAACCACAACAAACGGAATTGAAGTAGTTATACTTTCACCCTCTCTATCACCTCCTCAATCCTGCTGCAAGGATGAATTTTCAGCTTGCTGATAATATCCTGCGGCAGCTCCTCCAAATCTTTTTTGTTGTCTTTTGGAATGATAACCTCTTTCACCCCACTGCGGACAGCTGATGTGAGTTTTTCCCTCAACCCACCAATTGGCAGAACCGC
>JAFUUN010000092.1 GCA_017477855.1 Rickettsiales bacterium
AGGAGAGAAGGAAGTTAAGGAAGATGGAAAAATAGAGTGATTGTTGCGCGGGCGGAGCGCGTTTGGCCGAGGAGCGGGTCGGAGCGGGAGCGGAGACGGAAGAGCGAGGAGATGCCAAACGGCGAGGGCGTGGCCGCGGGCGCGCAACATTAAAAAAAAGCAACAATACAATTATGAAGATAACTTTATTTACATGCTTTCCTGAATATTTCAGCGGAACATTCTGTTCTCTCCTAAACAAAGCCAAAGAAAAAGGACTGTTGGAAGTAAATGTAATTGACATCAAAAAATACGGCGTAGGACATTACAGCAAGGTGGATGACCGTCCGGCTGGTGGAGGCAGTGGGCTTATCATGCGGCCAGATGTCATTGAAAATGCACTGACAGATAATATAAATGTGGATGAATTCAACCAACCCGATGGAAAAAAGGAACTGTTTATTATGTCTCCCAGGGGAGAAAAGTTTTGTCAAAAAATGGCACAGGAAATTTCCAAACTGGATGAAATTGCAATTTTGTGTAATAGATATGAAGGTGTGGATCAGCGGGCAATTGAGTATTTCCGCATGCAACAGATTTGTGTTGGTGAGTATATCCTCATGGGCGGTGAGACTGCGGCCATGGCGGTAATTGAGGCATCTTGTCGTCTTGTACCAGGTGTGATCGGAAATCCAGAAAGTGCTCAAAATGAGACATTTTCTGGAACATACAACAACAACATTGAGTGTGATCAATATACTCAACCGCGAGTTTGGCATGACATGAATACACCAACAGTGCTTCTGTCAGGCAATCATCAGAAGGTTGCGGAGTGGAGAGGGGAAAAGAAAAAGTAGATTTTTACTGTGATTTACAACTTTTAATTGATACATGCAAAATCCATTTGACAATTGAAAATATAATAATATCTTCACACTGTTTAAAGTTATTTTTATGACATATGAAAATGAAAAAAGTTGTTGTGGTGAAAAAGGTTGTTACAACGGTTGTTGCCGCGACAAAAAGTGCAAACTTTGCAAATTTGTAGGCTACGTTCTTTGCACAACATTGATTTCTTTCTTGGTTGTTAAGTTTACCGCACCATGCGTTGTTCACGATGCTTTTGTGAAAAAGGTTGGCGAGTACCATTTGCGTATGATGGTCAAAATGGCACATAAACATCCAGAAATGATGCATCATTTTGGCCATCAATTTGACCCAATGATGCCATTTCCACCAAAAGGACCAAAGGCCCCAGTGGAGAAGCCAGCAAAATAATCAAATTTAGCTTTGATTATTTGTAAATTAATCCCTACATTTATTGTAGGGTTTTCTTTTTGGTTGCGCAGCGCGGAGCGCGTTTGGCCGACGAGGAACGAGGCGCAGCCAAACGGCGAGGGCGTGGCCTCGGGCAGCGCAACATCATCTTGCATATTAAAAAGTTGATACTAATGATTAAGTTATGTGTATAGGAACAATCATAAAAGCAGTGCCAAAAATTGTAAAGATACTCATCATTGTTGCGATGTTTGTAGGCCTGTGGTTTATACTTACGCTTTTGAATAACAAATTTCATATCTTTTCTGTCTTCGGAAACATCATGCAATATGTAGTTGATGGTGTTGGCAAGGGGCTAAAAGCACTTGGAATGAAGACATGATATGCCTGAACTCAAAAATTATGACATAGCAATCATTGGCGGAGGAGTTGTTGGAATGTTTATGGCCTCAAAATGCATAGCTGCTGGTTTGCAGACCGCTATAATAGAGGGCTCGCACCAAGTTGGCGGGCAGTGTACCGCGCTGTATCCCGACAAACACATTTTGAATATTCCGCTGGTTGATACACTCACGGCGCAGGAGCTATGCAACAGATTGTATGAACGTATACACGATTGTGATATTCTACTTAATCACAATGTTGATAAATTGGCAAAGACAAACGATGTGTTTGAAATTGTTGCATCTGGCAAGAAAATTACCGCAAGATACATCATCCTTGCCATTGGAAAGGGGCACATAGTACCAAACAAATTGCCACTGCCAAACGCTGTAAAGTTTGAGAACAAAACGCTGTTTTATACCCTGAAAGATTGCCACATTCTACAAGACAAAAATGTCGTTATTGCAGGCGGCGGAGATAGCACTATTGACTGGGCGTGTGAGTTGGTTGACATTGTGCGTGGCATCACAATTATACATAGGAGGGAAATTTCCAAGCCAGATAATCCACAGTTTGAACGCTTCAAAGAGCTTGTTGCGGCAGGTAAAATAGTGGTCAAAGCTCCATGCAATATTGTTTCAATTGAAGGTGATGAAGATATAGGAACTCTTAACAAAGTTATCACATCTGACGGAGAAGTTGAAACAGACTATGTGTTAGCATTTTATGGCCTAAAAAACGAGCCAGCAACTTTTTTGAAAGACATGACGAATATCAAATCCAGCTTTGGAATTGTTGATGTTGACTGCAAATGCGAGACAGCAGAGCCAAACCTCTTTGCCATTGGCGATTGTTGCAATTATGATGGCAAATTGAAGAACATTCCTATCGGTTTTAGCGAGGCAATAAGGTGTTTTACAGAAATTTGTGCACGCGAGAAAAATGGTATAAACATGTATGGAAAATCAGCCAAACACTAACAAACCAATAGAGACAAAAACTTCCTATTTGAATATCAAGATAACGGCTTTTGGAAAGGGGCGCCTGGAAATAGTAGAGGCAAAGACATATAAATATTTGATAGAAGACAAGAAGAAAAAGGAATTCTTGGATGCATTGTCATATTTATTAACAAGCAAAAATGTTGAAGTAAAGTATGATAATTTTTCATATAAAAACAACAAAATTTATGCGCGAGATTTTCAAAGCAACTCACTATTTTTGTCTTATCCACCATGCATAGATGACAATTTAACACCAAAACAGCAGTTGAAAGTTTTCTCACTAATGCATGCTGGCTATGACCTATCCGAAGCGGCTATTATGTCCTACGGTCTTAAAGATATTGAAAACACAAAAATAAAGTATCTCACGCAAAATCAGCAGAAAATGGTCTATCTCGCCAGCACTATTGCATGTCCGTCTATTCTTTGGTTTATTGACGTTAGATTGGTTGAAAACCTATCAAATGATCAGAAATATTACATCAACAACGCGATGAGTATTAGAATAAAGCATGGTGGCGCGGTTGTGATTTATTAAATCAAAAGTTAAATACAATTTTTACTTGAATAAAAATATTTTTCCACTTTTCAATATATCCATCTCATGTCAAGAAAAATATTTTAATTTTTTTTCATCTGCTAAAATAGAGGGCAAAGTCGGAATTTTTCACTATTTTCGTGGTTTCATTTGCATTTGACATTTATATTTTCATTTGTCATTCTGACATACCACTTGATTTATGGAACAGACAAACGGTAAAAAAAATAAGTTCTTTGTAAAACTAACTGACAAACAACTGGAACTAAAAAAAGAGTTTATTAAAAACTATGCGAGCAAAAGCAACAATGCGGCAGATGGTTCAAGCTTTGATGCTAATGCAAATATAACAAACAAAAACATGCATACAATGGAATATGAAATTCACAAGGACATTAACATTCAGATTAATCGTGCACTGATTTGCGATAAAATCACTGAACTCTACGGCGCGGACTTGGCAAAGGAATATATTCGTCAAATTGAAGACCACGAGATTTACATCCACGATGAGACAAGCTTAAAACCATATTGCACAAGCATTACGATGTATCCATTTTTGTTGAATGGTTTGAAGACATTGGGCGGTGGCTCTGTTGCACCAAAGCACTTGGCAAGCTTCTGCGGAGGGTTTATCAACCTCATGTTGGCTGTGTCAAGTCAGTTTGCAGGGGCGGTTGCAACGGTGGAGTTCTTGATGTATTTTGACTACTTTGCAAAGAAAACTTATGGTGAAAACTACTTGGAGACAAATACAAAAGACATAGATGCTCACTTGCAGCACGTTGTCTACACCATCAACCAGCCATCTGTTTCAAGAGGTTATCAGTCAATTTTCTGGAATATTTCAATCTATGACAGACCTTATTTTGAGGCCATGTTTGGCGATTTTGCGTTCCCCGACTGGTCAAGACCAAGCTATGAGAGCTTAAACAAACTGCAAAAATACTTCATGAAATGGTTTAATAAGGAACGTTGTAACGCGCTGTTGACATATCCAGTAATAACCGCAGCATGTCTGACGAAAAACGGCGAGCTTGTTGATAAAAACTTTGAGGACTTTATAACCGAAGAATATGCAGAAGGAAATGGTTTCTTTACCTTCATGAGCGACAATGCGTGCGCCCTGTCAAGCTGTTGCCGTTTGAAAAATAACATTGAAGATCAGAGAAAAGAGTTTAGCTACACACTTGGCGCCGGTGGAGTATCAACTGGTTCGTTGAATGTAATAACAATTAACCTTAACCGAGCAGTTCAAAAGGGTTTGGATATTCGTGAAATGGTGCAGAAAATCCACAAATATCAAATTGCAACGCGCAAGCTTATGGAGCAATATCTTGCGGCCGGCTTGATGCCTGTTTATGATGCAGGATATATCACGATGGACAGACAATATCTGACGATTGGTATTAACGGGATGGTTGAAGCTGCTGAAAGTCAAGGCTTGGATATTAGCTTGAACGAGGATTATATGTCATTCGTTGAGAACATTTTGAAAACAATCAGCGATGAGAACAAAAAAGCCACAATTGAAACCGGTTATAAGTTTAACACGGAGTTTGTTCCAGCTGAAAACTTGGGCGTCAAGAATGCGCGCTGGGATAAAGAAGATGGATTAAAGTCAGAACGCGATTGCTATAATTCATATCTCTACAAGGTGGAAGACGAAGACATTTCAATACTTGATAAGTTTCAAATGCACGGCAAACGGTTTATGCAATATCTTGATGGAGGATCTGCATATCACTGCAATTTATCAGAATATCCAACACAGGAAGGTTTCAAGAAGCTGTTAAAGGTTGCGGCCACAGAAGGATGTGAATATTTCTGCTTCAACATTCTTGTGACATGTTGCAATAGCTGCGGATATATTGACAAACATACATTAACAGAGTGCTCGCAGTGCCATTCAGAAAATGTTGAACACGCAACAAGAATTATTGGTTATTTAAAAACAATTTCTTCATGGAGCAAAGAGCGCCGCGAAGAACATGCAAGACGTGCTTATTCACCGCAGAAAAATGCAGTTGGTGTAATTAAGGTCCAGAAGTTGTGCAAAGAGGAGTGCTAATATGGGCGATGGTATGCACTTCAAACCTCTGGAAGGAAATGTTTTGTATTTCTCATCTGCATTCATAACAACCCACGATGTGCCTGATGAAATAGCTTTGGCAATATCTCTGTCTGGCTGTCCGATACATTGCAAGGGTTGCCACAGTGCATTCACGTGGGATCCGAAATTTGGCGAAGAGCTAACCAATGACAAATTTATTTCTTTGCTTGACCGCAATAAATATGCATCGTGTGTGCTATTTTACGGTGGAGAATGGAAGATTGAACGTCTGCTGGAACTTATTGACATCACGATAAAAAGGGGTTTAAAGACCTGTCTCTACACCGGCCTTGAACTTGATGCCGTTGATAAACGTCTTCTGGATGCCCTCAACTACATCAAAGTTGGGCCATATATCGCAGAGCTCGGTGGCCTCGCCAGCCCAACGACAAATCAGAGGTTTTTTAAGATACGTTAGTGTATAATGCCATTTGATTTACTGGCGTTACTGGCAATTGAAAGGTTGCCAGCAGGATTACAGTTTTTGTTTCTTCGCTCTCTGTATGTTTTTAGTTTCTGGCACTCAGAGTAAAATTCTTTAAGTAATTTTCCAAAATGATA
>JAFUUN010000001.1 GCA_017477855.1 Rickettsiales bacterium
AACGCCGCAATGATGAATATGATTACAATTGCAATTTTTCTATATTTTGACATAAAATTGGTTGGCATAATACCTAATTTAGCCAGCCCAAACAGCACCAATGGAATTTGAAAAACAACCACAAATCCGATTATCAAATGAAAAAAAGTTGAAATATATTCACTAATTCTAAACATTGGTTTTGAGATGTTGTTGCTTTGTGCGACAAGAAATTCAACTGCTCGCGGAAGGATAAGGAAATATAAAACAGAGATTGCAATTATGGCAAGCACAACTCCTAAAATCATCAAAGTTGCCAACATTTTTTTTTCATTTTTATACAAACTCGGGGAAATAAATTTGTATGCACAGAACAGTAAAATAGGAAATGAAACGATGAATGCAGTATTGCAAGCAAGCGACAAATCGGTCAAAAAACTTTCCCAGATGTTTGTATAAATGAATGTATTTTCAGATATATGCATGCTTTTTATTGGACTGATTATGATTGAATATATTGCGTTTCTAAAATTATATGAAACGGCGAACAAACAAACAAAAGATACCAACCAAACAGCAACCCATTTGCGTAGTTCTTTCAGTAGAATAATGTGCTCTTTTTTCATACTACATTCCTACGACCTTCTTTGCTCCCGTTACGCCTAACTTATTGGCTCCTTGTCTCATTCCTTGTGCAAGTTGTTGTATTCCAAATGCTTCACCTGTTCCGATGCCGCCGAATAAGCCAGCACCAAACTTTGATGCCTTGTCAACAAATTTACCCATTACGTTAGTTAACAAGAACAAACACAGACCCGTCAGGATGCTAAATCCTTGGTTAGATGAATATCCAGACCCCTGTGGCCCAAAATCTCCCATTAATTCAGCCATGTGAGTTGGTAGTTGTCCTGCAATTTTCCACATTGAAAGGAGTGTAATATTTAGAACTGGTATCTTCAAAACCGGTTCCCAGCAATATGCAAAACCGAGCGCACCTTTTAAAATGTGATAATATATTGTGCAGAATACCGACAATGCAGTAAATATGCAAACTTGTTCACTTATCATTCCCGCAAGCTCTTGCCACCATTTTGTCCATCTCTTTTCTGTTGACTGAAATGCTAAGAATAGGAAGAAAAATGGTCCAATCATTAAATGTATAAACATTCTAAACATGATTGCTATGTAGATAAACAGAACTTCAAGGACGCTGATTACAAAGTGAACCAAACACAACAAAAGCAATATTGCGGATAACCATCCTGTCCATGAACTGAATAGTATTGCTAAAAATCTTTCTATTGTTTCTGTTTTAAACCAGAACCTAAATATTGTATCAACTGGTCCAAAAGCAATTTTTATGAAGTTTCCTGCATCACTTTCTTTATATGTAGAGCCAGTAAAGTTTCCTGCAACATAAGCAGAAAGACCATCGGCAATGTTAAACGAACCTTCAACAAACCAGTGCGTATAAAGCCCCATCCATGAAGGATTTAAAAATCCTGCAATTAGGGCGTATTTTAGGAATTTACTCATTATTGATTTTACATCAATCTTTTCCATTCCAAGCATTATTTTTGCGCCAAACATCACAACGGAAAACACAACTATAATATAATAAAGCATGTGTAGCAACGGCCATCCAAATATATGTTGTAAAAGCTGATTTAAAAAACCTTTTTCCCAATTATATTTTTGTTCTTTATTATCCCAACCAAAGAAAATCGTCTTCATTGGACGTATAATTAGTTTGTTAAATAACGTTTCTGTTAGAAATGTTGAACCAGTTTCATATTTGCTTTTTAATAGTGCACTTACAAAATCTGTATCATCCACCATTATTTTACCAGACACAATATAATGTCCAGAATTTGTGTTTAAATAGTTATCACCATTTACTATTTGAAAAGGATCGTCTGCCTTGAAAACTATTGCTTTACCATCTTTTTCTGGTGTTGTATTTAAACCAGTGACAGGGTCTATTTCTGGAATATCTAATATCGCAAACCAGATTTTTCCAGACGCAGGTGCTGTAAAAAGAGCAATTCCATCTTTGTCTTCATCAAAATCTTCAAAATGGTAAATATCTTTGTCTTTAAGTATTGCTTCTGGCGTATAAACTCTGTGTGTAATTGGATTAACCATTGTTGTGCTATAATATGTATTTGGATTATAATTAGGGTCCGGTTTACCGGATGATGTTAATGGTTGGAAATATAGATACAGATATTTACCTTTTGTAATTGGTGTGGAACTACCTAATTGTATGGTATATCCTCTCATTAAATCATCTTTACTATCTATTTTAAAGTTTTTATACAATTTCATTGGTCCATCAGAAATGTTGTCTCCGACAAACACAAACCCAACATTAGCATTTGTAAATGTGCGACCGTTAATTTTGTCAGGAATTTTTACGTTATATGTCACAGCATCTTCCGTGTTATAAACGTCTCCATCTTTTGTTAATTGAACATAACCATTTTCTTCAAGAGAATTACTGTTTAAATCTCTAACAGAATGATAAGTTATGCCCCCTCCTCCACCTGTCGCATCACGCTCTGTATCATCAAGACATACAGCGCTTAAAGCATTTTGTGTAAATACATAACGGTGATATTGTTTTCCATCTTTACTTTTTATAATACCAAGTAATGCATCGCATGCCGCTTCTGCATGAGTGACTATGTTTTCGTCCAGATATTCACTACATCGTTTCCTTTCTTCGTTCTCATTATCCAACGTCCAATCTGTTACAGTTGTTTTTGAACCAGCATCTTGCACGTTTTTTTGAGCAGAGCTTTCTTTTATAAAAGTAGAATATATTTGTTCAACAATAGCTACGCAACTTGACTTATTTCTGACTGCTATTTTGTTGAACGCATTCTTGATTTTTGTTTTCATTTCATCAGTTGTTGTATTTGGTACAAAAGTATATGTTGTAAGATCTGAATAGTTGCTGACACAATACCCAAGTGCGTTGTTGTAACTATTTGTAATTTGGTTAACAACATCATCATATTCCGTTGCTGTATACTTACTTAAAGGAGTGATTGTTGCAATATCCTTGGCAAAGACATATCTGTTTCCTTCTTCGTCTTCAAAAGAATTGCAGTTGTCCTCTGAACGCACAGAGGACGGCATTGGCACCATTAAATCATCCGTTGTATACGTCACTCCATTGTATGTTGAAACCGTTTCTCTTTTTACACAAATACCACATTGCCCTTCAAGAATGTTTTCCTGATCGGAAAATCCACCACCTGTTGTTGGTCCGTCAATTAGTGTGTTTATTCTAAATTTTGGATAATTTGAGTCGTATTTTTGAGGAGTTTCTAGTTGTGTTCCAGAAGAAAGTATTGGCTGTTTTGTTTCTATGTCATATTCAACTTTACTGCATTTACCAACTTGCAGTTTTGTGTCCGTCCAGGAAACAGATTGCACTTCTGTTGTGCAGTGTGAGGCTATGTCTGATGCAGAAGAGTATGAATTATTAATTCTTTGATTTGAACAACGTAAATCATAACCTCTCAAACAAGCAAATTCTGGTATAGGAACAACTCTAAATGCAAGCCCTGTGCCACAATTTCTTATGCTATAATTATCATCACCTTTACTGTTTAACGTATCCATGACACCAGGATATTTATACCCTTCAGCATTACCTAATCTATTTACAATTCCTTTTACTAAGTCGGAAAGAGTCGGAACAAGCAAGAATAAAAAAGAAAGTATTTGGCTGAATACGTTAGCCACTACGTTTTCATCATAACAATAGGCCCTTGAATGGTGTGTTAGCGCATTCATTACATGAAATGGTCCGCCAGATACATTTAGCGATATTGATTGTCCTTTATTAAAAACTTTCACATCTGAACCACTTGTTAGAGGATGCCATATTGCGTGTATCATTCCAGCTCCTACTAAATTTCTTGCTGCTTCTGTTGCTTTGAATGCAGAGTTTCTGTATCTTACATCTCCATTTACAGTTTAATATCTTGAAACCCCATAAACTATCCCATCTTTCAATTCTATATCAAGATCATCAGTATTTGTAACTTCGTCGCTTGGAGTACATGTAAAACTTGGATCTATCTTCTGTTGTTCCGCAACATATGCTGGATCGCAATTATATAAGTTTTCACGTTCTGCTGCTTGCCCGTCTTCTGGTTCTTCGCCAAGATCAGTTCCTTGCCCGCTCCATTTAAATGTTTTGGATACCCAAAATTTTGATAAATCACTTGCGCTAATTATATCTCCAAATGGCTCATTCATTTTTATACTAACAGACCCACCACCACCTGAAACATTGCATAGATCTTCGCTTGCATTAATCGGATCGTTAATCACATTTTTTACCAGAATAATCTGTTTATTGTATATTGTTGTAAAATTTGGACTAAAATTGTTGGTTGAGCCCATAGTGCAAGTTTTTAGTTCACCGTCTTCCAAAGATGGATTTGATGGACTTGCTTTCAATCTTGTAGTTCCTGTGCATGAATTATGATAAATGGTATTCAAAACCATCCCTCCATATTTAGCATGGACTTTTTTGATATCATAATCATTTTCTAATGTGGACTGACTTAACGTTGGGCCATCTGGCTTTTCAAAATAACTTCCACTTATTGCGGAATTCTCTCCATTGATACTTGAAATATCCCCACTGTTGTTTAACAACATCCAACCTGGCGTTTTCCAATCAGCGGTGCATCTGAAGAAGTATGGGTTTTTTAAATATTTTGCAATGTTTGATTTTAAAACCAAAGCACTTTCAACGTCATATTTATCTTCGTCACTACCGGTATGATCTTTAAATTTTTTCTCATGAAATTCATATCCAATTTGCTCGTTAACAGCTTTTATGTCATTCATAAAAGAGCTTTCTTCGTAATTTATTGCGTCCGTACCGCCATAATATTTGCCGTTTTCATCTTTCTTATAGTTATGCATACCTTTTTTTTCACAGTCATCACTTCCAGCAGTAAAAGAAGATGGAGTATAATTCCTGCTTGAATCATAAAGCGGCATATATGCATATTTATACTGATCACCGATGGATGAATATCCACTATTATAGAATGGTTCATTATCCTTGTGCCCATGCGCACATGCTACAACATAAGGTGCTCGTCCTAATGAACCAATAGCGCCTTGCTCAAAACACTCGGGATCGTCAGTATTTAAAGGAAAAACTTTATAAATCCATGTCTTACCACTATTTAAATATTGGTCAAGCCACGAAGAACAGCGTAATGTATCTTCAAGACAATTTTTATAATAATCACTCACCATACTTTGCTTTATGGCATATAATTTGTTATTATATGTGAACTTGTAATAATGATTGGCTGTTTTAGTACCCATATGTTGTGCATTTTGAACTATACCACCACCAGAAGAGGCGGAAAAGGTTAGTGTAATTTTTCGTCCGCTACTAAGTACCATTTCAATGGTTGAAGGATTTTCCGTAGGACCACAATTTGGAATTCCACCACACAATATTCCATCTTCAACTATTCTTGGATCGTTGCTATCAAGGATAAATTGTCCTGTTCCAAATTCAGTCGCACAGTCAGTTCCTGGAATACATTTTATTGTGTAGTCAAAATTACTATATCCTATTATAGAATTTGCGTTTTTTGTAAGGAAAACAGTTCCAGAAGGATCACCACTTGTCCATCCAATGGTATTTTTTAAATTGACAATCATTGAACTTGGCGCCTCGTTTATTCCGCATTCAGATGATGATTTTAGATAACACGACGATCTAACTTGTCTTGTGATATCTCTAAGATCCGCTGGGTTTGTTTTACCCTCCTCGTCAACTTCGTCACTATTTTTTTCAGCAGCAGGTGTTGAAAACTCAACTCTCCAGTAAGGTTCTAATGGAGATCTGTATGCCGTATCTCTGGCGATCATGTCGCCAGCTGTCCCAATAAACGATTTAACAATTTCCAATCCAATATCTGGTGGCGGGTTTCTTTTCTGTTTATCATAAATAAACAATTTTGCCCAATCGTCATTTTCGGCCCCCATATAATGTCCCCCCCTGCACATTCCATATGATTCAAATATTGCTGGTAATACAGTTGCCGATGTGCTTGTTTGAAAACCAGCAAATGGGCCATATCTTGTAAATATTGTGTCTCCATTGTCATTTGACACGCAGTAATCATCACAATCAGAAGATGAGACACTGCTAAAATAAGGTTCAGTTGAACCGCTGGATGTATCTTGTCTTAATAATTCTTCAACTGTAAAACAAGAGGCGCCCCTGACATCCGAACTATTAACATCAACTTGTCTATGTATGCCTTCTATATCAAATTCATAGTAGAAAGTTTTATTATCCGTTGTTGTTCTTTTTAAATTATTTCCATCTTTTGTAACTTTTACTTCTTTTGATTGAGATGATAAATAAACCGTCAATTCTCTCGGAGCTGCCTGCGGATAAACCTTACTTGTAATAGATGAATCGTCAGTATTTATCGTTGTTGTACTACCATTATTGTCTGTGTATTGATATTTTTTTAACGAATAATCTTCAATTAAAGAGATATTGTTGGAGTATTTGTCTATTGAGCTACCACCGGAAAAATAAATCTTATTTGGAATATGATCGCTCGCGCAATCAACTGTTCTATTTGTTAGCTTTGAATTACCATCTACATAATATTGGAAATCAGGTAAGAAAGAATTTACATCAAGCATTGAATAACGATGCATTTCAGGTACGCCAACCGAATCAACCCTTTTTATGCCCTTGAAATCATATCCTGAAAACCACATTTGAACATAAGAATGGTCACAGTACCAATATGCGACCTCGTTGCTGGTTTGCTCAAACAGATTTATGACATTGCTAACTATCATGCCGATTCCAGTTTTTATGATAGGCGCAAGATAATCATGCTTATTCGGATTATCTATATCACGAGGGTTATTTGCAGTTTGCTGGTCGTCTGTAAAATAATCTATTAACGCATCAAGATCAGCTTCCTTTTTATATTGATATGGCCTGTAAAAAGCATATGAACCAGCAAGCCCCATGTTACATTGCCATTGTTCTGGATCTGTATAAAGACCTTCTTTTTTTACATCAGGTAAATCTGGAAATAAATACAGCATTAGCCCATGTCCACCGGTTAGATTTGCATAACAATTACCAGATGTGCAGCCTTTTGTTTTAACCATTGCTGGGGATAATCCAAAATTTGCAACTGAAACGGTAATTGGCAATTCATCACCCGGTTTAACTTTGAAATCAGACCATTGAACCGGTATTATACCGTCTTTATCGCTCATTCCTTTACGAAAATTTAAATGCATGTTAGGTCTAATACTTGGGGATATTGTTGGCACGTTATCTTCTTCCAGATACTCCTTTGGCTCTTCTGAAACTTGAATTGGAGTAAGATATCTTGTTGGTCCTTCTGTTGAAATCCAATTGTTTAATGTTGCATTAATAAATTGTGAATATCCCGAAAGAGTAACTGCCCCATCAACAACTAATTTGATTTTTTTACCTGCTTCAACAACGGCGTATTCACCATTTCTCATTAAAAGTGGGTGCCAGAGATTAGATGAGGCTTTCTCCTCGGTTGCACCATCTTTTAAAGTATAAACACCATAGCTGTTTTCTTTAGCAATAACAGATTCACTTATTGGTCTTACAGTCAATGTCTGGGCTTCTTCCCAGATACCGCCAAGCGCGATTTCATCAGGATATTTACACCCATCACCACCACATTTTGCCAACGAAAGAGTGCATATTAATGTCAAAATAATGTTGAAAAAATTTACCTTTTTCACAAAGACAAAACCCCATATTATTGCAATAAACTGTTTTATAAAATGCAAATAAAAAAGAGCAAATTATCTTGTAAATATCAGCTTAAATTTCTCAAAAATTTTCTTGTTTGTTACGTCCTCTATTTTAATGTTCTGGTTGTCATTTAATGAAAAAACAATCCTTTGGTAAAAATGTTTATCCTCTTTAACTGAATCATTACGAACAATCATGTCAATGTTTTTTCCAATTAGGCACTCCGTTATTGTGCAATATATTGACGAGATTGGCAAATTGTATAAGAAAAACACTTCTGGTCTAATTTGTGAAGAAATATCATAGACAACGATGTCACCATCTTTGTAGCCAAAAATCATTTCAACAATTCCAGCGGTGCGCGTTTTTTCAAGTATCTTATCTGCAAGAACCGTTATATTTTCCTCTGTGTCATAATTAGGAAAAATTGCTGGATAAAATTTGCAAACCGCTCCAAGTTCACCGTTGAATTTAGAACTCACAATCGTTGGCAAATAAATATTACCATGTTCGTCTTTTATGCAATAAAAACAGAATACATTATCCGCAACATTCTTTTCATTATACTTAATTCCGAGTTTTTCCAGCAAGCTTTCTCTTGATTTATTCTCATGCTGATATAGAAAACTATCAATATAATCTAAACCATAAATGTTAACATGGTCATTTTTTAGCTGGTTCACAATATATTCCTTCTCACGATTTTGGTTCAGAAATGCATATTTCAAGTTGTATTGCTTTAAGATTTTGTGGAGAGAATATGTATTTAACTCTTCGTAAACATGGATGTATTTGAAGCAAGCTAACATCGTTATCGGTGTGTTATATCGCGTCAACAAAATTAGATTTTTACCAGTTTTTTTCTTCAACTTTTGGCACAATTTTATGAAAACAATCTGTGAGGAAATGTCTTTTTCGCTTTCCAAATCAAAAAAAATCAATATATTCTGCCCACTAATTTGTGCCTTGCTGACTGTTTCATAGATAAAATCTTTCTCTCGTGCAGGAAAGTTAAAATATGAAACATCAATGTTTTTTGTGATAAAAGTTGTCTTGTTTTTTTTATCATTCTCTTGACAGAAAATGCTGGCCAAACTGCTGTTTGCAAAAACTTTCATGCTGCTTTTTTCAAATAGCTGAATAACTTCATTTTTGCTTGCAGCATAATCTATTATCATCTCATGTTCATAGTCGTAGGCATACGCTACACACTTTTTGTTTTGATTATAAAAATATGGAATTTCTCTGGTTATCTTTGCTATTATTGCGCCCAAGCCAATCCGTTGTCGTTGTATCGCGAAAATTGTCTCATATGTTATACCAAATTTAATGTCATCAAACTGAAATGACCCGTTTTTATCTATACTAAAATGTATGCAATATGGATAGTTTTTTATTTCAATTGACTCGCCAAAATTGTATAAAATCCTGGAAATTTCTCTTCTTTGTGCAAGTGTTTGTCCTAAAACAGGAGCACAAAACAGCTTCTTGCTATTCACAATTGCATGCTCAAAGATGTCTAAAACAATCTGGTTTTTACACCTATCATTAATGCAAACTGCACAAAATTGCCGCGTGTTCTTCAAATCATCAAGTTCTTTTTTGTTATTAACTGTAAACCCTGCCTTCTTTGCAAGCGTTTTAAAACTGGCTTTTGAGTACTTGGATAACAGGTAATCACTGTGAAAAACATTGAGTTTTTTGTTGCGTTTTTCTTGAACGATTTTTCTCATTATGTTCTCAATTTTTGCATCACTGAGAATTGGAAAAATTTGAGTAATTTTCTCCTTTCTTACAACCTCCAAGATGCCCTTTTCAGTGATTTTTTCAACATAAAACTTAACATCATCATCCAGAACAAGTTTTAGTGTATCAGTGTTCGTGAGGACAAAAACATTGCAGTTTTCGCATAAATTTGATATGAGTTCATTCACAAGAACGATGCTTTGTTGGAGTAGTAAGTCGCTTTGAAGGCATGAACACACAAACAGAACATTCTTTTTTTCATCCTTGGGCATTTACATAAGCTGGAAACCTAAAATATAAAAAACAAGTACGATAT
>JAFUUN010000093.1 GCA_017477855.1 Rickettsiales bacterium
AGAGAGAGAGAGAGAGTAGTGGCGAGGCCACAACAAGATAAAATCTACATCTTTGACTTTGTTCGTGCATTTGCGTGTTTGTATATTGTTATTATCCATTTTTTAATGTTACTTCTTAGTAAACATTATTCTTGGCGTGATGTACATTCTGGTATTGGAATGGAGATGTTTTTCTTTACCACTGGTTTTTTAATTCCACTTTCCATTGAAAGATGCAATTGGAAACAATTTGCAATAAAAAGATTTTTCAGATTGATGCCAGTGCTTTCATTGGCTGTTTTGGTTTATACAATTATCATAAAACTTGGTCTTATCAATGGAAAAGCAAGAATTGAGGATATTATAACAAACATAACAATGACAACGGATATTTTTCACATAAAGTCAACACAAACATGCAAACATCTATTTGTTAATGTATCTTGGTCAATGCAAGTTGAGTTAAAGTTTTATATTATTGCAGCGATAGCATTTTTCTTTGGAAAAACCATGAGAGAAAAGTTTTTTCTTTTATTATCTTTATGTCTACTTTGTTATGTGTTTGCATTTTGTTTCAAATTGCCAAATGCATCTAAAGCATCTGGATATTGTTTTAAACTCATATCGTGTTGCTTACTTGGTTCAATATATTATTTTTATAGATATAAACATATTTCAAAAGTGGAATTTGCATTTTTTACAATGTGTTGTTTTTTTTTGATATATTTTGCAGTTCACCATTCACAACGACCATCTTATATTGTTGGATGTTTATTTGTTTTATTTTTAGTGCACTTTTTTACAAACAAAGGAAATAATAAAGTTGTAAAATATCTTGCTAATTTGAGTTATAGTGTTTATTTATTTCATTTTTTATCTATATTTTATTTAAATAAACATTATCCAATACAAATTTCATCTTTAAATGATATTATGATTTTGTTTGGTTATAGAATGTTATTATTTATACCAGTCTTTATTGCTTGCCACTTTATTTACTACTACATTGAAAAGCCAGCATATTATTTTGGGAGAAGGTTGGCGAGTAGAATAAAATGAATTGTTGTCACGCCACCCACCGCCTCACCCTCGCGGTTTGTATCCCTCCACACTGCGCAATAAAATTAATCCTTGCACTTTATTTTTACATTCAACAATAACCCCTTATGACAAAGAAAGCGGCTAATTTAAAGAAGTATATTTCTGCATTAGCAATCGGTTTTTTAACGTGCTGGTGCCTGTTTTATTCCAATTTTTCATGGCTGTACTCAGTTTTGTTGTCAAAGTTGTCATACCGCGGTATTACATATTTCGCGCTATTCCTGTTCTCATACATTGTCTGCGTCATATTTTACGACCTGTTCTCTGGCTTCATTGAAAAGGAACGCACCCACAAAATAGTGCATTTTTGCAAGTGGATTATCACTTTTGCGCTCTTCGGAACGCTTTACGCAATCTGCGAGCACACGATCACCGACTGGAAAAACTCGGTCATCAACATCCTGAATTTGATGCTCTATATCTTCGTTTGGTATAGCTTGTTGAAGGCATTCAAAGTGTGGACGAACTACGGCAAGTTCTACAAAATGCTGCTGAGTGGCAGAATTTGCAAATACAACATCTACATTTTTATCCTATTCCTCATCGCCAACATCGTGCATTACAACTTCAACAACAAATACTACGAATTGGCCTCGGGACTGTTCCTTGTATCGCTTCTTTGCCTGTTCACGGTGTGTCTTTTTTTGTCATTTTTGTTCTACCATCACAAACCATTGAGGAAGAAAATTGAGGAATTCAGTCAAATCACAGAGGAGCGCAGACGCCGCCACGATACTCCAAAAGAGGTCTCAATTGCATACGACCAGATGTCATTGATTACACTTTTGTCAGTTGTCAGCAAGCGTGTGTTTGACATAAGTAAAGACGTTGACTTCCAGTTTATATTCAGCAAACTCTTCAAAATTTTCTGCTATTCCGTGTCTCTAATAACAACTTGCGTCTATACAAAACAGCTAAAAAAAATATCAAAAACGCTCGGTTGTGTTGCTTGCGTGATAGTTGTTTTGCTTGTTTGTGCGAACAGCCATGCAGCAAGAGAGATCATTGCAAATCCAAGTTTTAACCGTACAATAAATTTAATTATTGACTATGTCTTCTTGCCATTTGGAACAATCAAGGTCATAGTGCAAATTATCACCATTTTTGTAGCTAAAAGAGCCACTTCAATCAGTTCTGACTACTTCAAAATTGCTGCATTTTTCTCAATGGTGACAGCATTGAACCTAATTGCCAAAGGTAAATTTACAGACAACACAATCACGATGTCGCTATACAAGTGTATACTCTATACATCTGTCATTTTCATCGTTGCGTTCTTTAATAAGATAGACAAAATCAATCAAAAGACTTGCTTTTAATCTCAATTCTTGTATAAGATTATTGATAATATTGTTTTGCAATGAATTCAGACGCATATACAAATAGCGTAGAAAATGTCATCAATTGTATATTAGACAATATACTGACATTTTATTTACATCACACAGATAATGGTAAACAAATGCTGAAATGCGTTGATGCATATACCAGAATGCTTGATAGTCATTTACGCGTTATTCCAAAAGAGAAACTGTT
Organism: Rickettsiales bacterium; assembly: GCA_017477855.1. GTDB lineage: Bacteria > Pseudomonadota > Alphaproteobacteria > Rickettsiales > Deianiraeaceae > UBA4311. The sequence continues at coordinate 2,617 of JAFUUN010000093.1, forward strand.
GGTGTTTCTTGAAAAAACGAATGAATATGTTATGAAACTTGCCACAACAATCAACGATATAGATCAGTTTACAAAAAAATTAGACAAGAGTCTCGAAGAATTCAGGATGAAAACAACAGAAAAAATGCAATACTGCGCAACTTTACCTTATCGTTTAAAAAAATGGTGGTACACACATGATATAAACCCTTTTTCGGCAATTTTGCATGACCAGATTATGCCGTTTTTTATTCCATATAAAGAAACTCATGAATACAAAAGAATTAAAGCGCAGCAAGAAATAGACAGAATAGAACAACGCAGAGATGTACATTTTGGTGACATTGAAGCAGAATGGTATGCAAAACGTTTTCCAAATGGTATACAAGAGCGCGATATTATTAACAATTCAAATTCGGTAATTAGTTTGCTTGATAATAACATAAAGCAAGTAATAAGCTTTAATGTTTTTGATCATGAAAGTCTTCAAACATATCACATATGCATAGCTACGCCCAAAAATGATAATTATAGCATTCTGGCCTATGTAGGTGATAATATTTATGATGAGAACAGACAGCTGAAACACAACTATAATCATGAAGGTAAATTAATCAATAAGTCAAAAGAACAGAGCAAAATGAATAAACTACAATTTGAAATGAGTAACATTATAGATGCAATTAATAATGAATTCTGCAAAAATAACTTTGACATGAACAATATGTATGCAATTTTAGAAAAAGAATATCATCAACAATTACGAGTTGCAAACAAATATGATAACAATTCTGATATTGAAAAAAATATTTTTGTATTGCACGATACCATAAACATGACAACAAAAACAAATAATAATAAAATCTTAATCAAGAAGATGTTTGAGGATCCAGGCTTTGGATATTATCCACTTAGTCTGGAAACAACAAAAGAAAAAATTGAAAAAATATTAAAATAATTTACTTTTTGGTTTTTATTTTTCACATAATACGCTGTTAAATTTTTGTATTGAGTTTTGATTACAGAAAATAAAGATGGCGCCAGCGCGGAGCGCGTTTGGCCGACGAGGAACGAGGCGCAGCCAAACGGCGAGGGCGTGGCCTCGGGCGGCGCAACGTAAAAATTTTCAAAAAAAACAGAATCTTACAAAACAAAAAAGAATTTGATTGTTTTTTTTTTTTTTTGCTATCATTTCTTTTGGTTTTAAGATTCATTTTATGATTAATAGTGGTAGTACGTCGACAAATATCGCTGGCACAATAAATAATTTTTCCAGAATGGTATCTGGATACACTAATAATGGTACACTAACTAACAGTCTTAATATGTTGGATGGAATGGAAAAAGGCGCACATCTGATGGATGGTTATACTGTTCCAATGTTCTTGGCATCTTACTCTAAAAAATTTATACAAGAAAAAGTCATTGGCAAAGCACCTCGTGATCCATTTTTAAAATATTTTACATGTATTTTGACGGAAAACGATTTAAAGACAACCGAATTGGGCAATTTAAAGACAACCGCCGAATTGGGCAAAGAAACGGCCTGTATAATAAAACTAAATGTAGCTCAAAGACCTGTATATGTGGGCGTGACGCAATATTTTTTAGATCATTATCTTGTTAAAAAAAATAAATTTAAAAAATTGGATGAATATTATAAAACACCCAGCAAAGATAACAAAGATCATTATAAAACACACAGTAAAGATAACAAAGATCAAGAATGCATTAAAAGCTGGTATATCGAGTATATCGAGGATGATAAGAAGTTTGGCAAAAAAAAATATACGATATTACACAATTAGATAACATTCCAACAGATGTTAAAAGTAACAGCTCACAATCTACCATTAAACCAGAAGACAATCGGTCAAATGTAAAAAATGTAATAGAAAGAAAGATAATCTTATGGTTTTTATTTTTGCAAAAAACTATGTTGGAAAGACAATTAAATGAGGTAAAGACAAAATATAAGAACCTTCTAAATAGTTTTTGTGATTGCAACTTAATTTCTAAAGCAAAAGATTATATTTCGTCTTATACATATGTTTTGCCAGTTAATAAGATTGGTAGTATTGGATTAAGTGGTATAAATAGCGCAATAAAAAAATAAATAGTTAACGTTGTTGTTAAATAACAGAAGAAAATTTGAAACTTTTGGTACAGTGCGATAAAAACTTTAAAATTTTGAAGTTTTTTCGCCAAAGCCCCTTCGCACGAAAAGCACTTTGCATCACTGGACGTGCGGGGCCTTTGGCATGCGCGGCCGCTGCCGACCGCCTCCGTCCTTGACAAGTCAAGGCCTGCGGCCGCGCAAAAATGATAATTTTCAAAACTTGCAAATTAATAAATCACTAATCTGATGAAGCATGTCAAATGCAATATTTGAGATTTTCAGCGAAGAACTCCCAGCAACACTGCAAAAAAAGATTGCAGTGGACTATAAACAGTTTGCAGAAAAAGAACTAAAAATACTTGGAATTACTGTCAAAAGTGAGAACATTTTTGTTGGAATTACACTAAATCGTCTGGTTTTGAAGTTGGAAAATGCTAAAATCAGTCAGGAACAACTACTGAACTTCGTTGACAAAACATTGAAGGATTTCTCAAAAGCTTTTCCACGCACAATGTGTTATCCGCAGCTTGAAGTCAGATGGCTGAGGCCAATTCGTGGACTGTTTGCATGCGTTGATAACCAAGTTTTGAGTGGAAAATTCTACGGCATTGAATTGACAAACGGTACATATATCAACAAGTTTGATTTTGTAAAATGCAGCGGTTTTGATGAGTATTTTAACATCCTCGCACGCGAGCAGATTGAAATTGATTATCAAAAAAGGTTTGAATTTGTCAAAAGTGAGATTGACAACTTTGCAAAAAAACAAGATCAGGAATACAGAAACACAAAACTCATGGAGGAAATCGCTGGCATGAGTGAATACTGCACCAAGCCAATGGTTAGCACGCTTGACGCGCGGTTTAATGTCCTGCCATTTGAGCTGATTGAGCTTGTTCTGCGCGAAAACCAAAGATATGTTGTATTCCGCCCGAACGACAAAAAAGAGATAAAATTCCTCATTTTCGGCGATAAAATCACTGCCGACAAAGCCAAGCGAGACAGCATCGTTAGAGGACACAGGAAGGTCGTCAATGCGCGCTTGGATGACGCTTTATACTACTGGCAGATGGATGAAAAAGAACAAAAACGTTTCGGTAACATGGAAAAATATCAGGAATATCTAAAAGGACTTCTATTAAATAGGATATTTATTGATGATATAACGTGGAAAAGCTATCTGGAAGATCAAGTTTATGCAACGGATTGTTTTTGTCGTGATGATGGAATTGCAGAAGGAGTGAAAGATTTAATATACGGTACAAAATTAGATTTGGTTACACATGTTGTAGGTGAATTTCCAGAACTACAAGGTGTTATCGGTGGATATTATGATTTAATTTCAAATTATTGTTCGTCAACATATCCAAAATATTTATATTTTAATCCATATAATATTGACACGGCACAATCTCGTGAAGACCTATTTTTTTGCATTATAGATAGAATAGTTTATATATGCTTAATGTATCAACAAGGCAAACAGCCAACTGGTAGCGGTGATAAGTATAAGGTAAAAACAAGAATGGACGAAGTTGTAAAGATTTTGTGCGAATATGGTGAAAATTATTTTTTAGAAATTGCACTACAAAAAACTATCTATGAAATAATAGAAACAGTGACAGATAATTACGAAAAGTTGACGCAAGGATATGCTTATTTGTCAAAAGATAAAGATATTTTTGAACTTTTTGTCAAAAGATACCAAAAATATATTGAGGATAGTTATAGAGATAAATATGAAAATATTAAAAAATTTTCTTCTGCATGTGGTTTAGTAGTGAAAAAAAATAAAGATATTATAAAAAGACAAAATTTGGAAAAAATCTTGTCCTTATTGAAAGATAAAGATTATATTACCGTAAGAAAGCGTATAAATGGCTATACAAAAAATGTTGATTTTGTTGAAAATGAATTGGTGTTAAAAAGAGCAAAAGAAATCTACAAGAACGAAGACATTAAAACCATTGCAGAATTTTTAGATGACCACAAAATAGATGGTGACAACTTGACAAAACAAGCGCTGAAATGGATTGATGTTGAATATTTTGAGCCGGACTTGCCTGCTGAATTCTTAGAAATTGTTTAGTTCAATTCCACCACCTCATGCGCCAACCTTGAACTTTTGCCTGCGCCCATGAAGATTGTGATGCTATTTTGTTTGTCTTTGGATAGGATGGCTTCAATGGCGGCTCTGATTTCCTTTGCATTATCACTTGTGTGCACAACATCTTTACAAACTTTTTTCAGTTCGTTGAAAACATGCTCGTCATCAATGCCGGGAATGGGCTCTTCGGAAGATGCATAAATTGGTATAACTATTACGTGATCGGCTTGAGAAAGTGCTTTGGTGAATAACTCTTTTCCATCGCGCCATCTTGTATAGCGGTGTGGTTCAAATACGATTGTGAAGTTTTTGCCAAGATTGTTGCACTCAATGTAGTGCTTGGTTGAGTTGATGGCGCATGCGATTTTCTGCGGGTTGTGCGCGTAGTCATCAACAATCAGCGAGTGCTGGATTTGCCCTAAAATAGTGAAGCGCTTTTGTATTCCATTGAAGTTTGCAAACGTTTTTACTGCTTCCGCAACTGATTGACCCGTCAGTGTGGCGACCCCGAGTGCAGCTAAAAGGTTCAACACATTGTGGTTGCCAAACATATTTGATAAAAAGATGTTTTTGTGCTCTTGTTTGGCGATGTTGTCAATGACATCAAATACAATCCCATCCTTCTTATGGATGATATTTTCGGCGTAAAAATCAGCATTTTTGTCAGTGATACTGTAAGTTATCAGTTTTTCTGCACATTCACTCTTCAACTTGTGGATTATGTCGGTGCCGATTTTACTGTCTTGGCAAATTACCGTTCCTGCTTTTTGAAGACCTTTGTGCGCGAATTCAATGAAGTATTTCTCCAATTTTTCATTGGTTTTATAGAACTCCATGTGCTCTGGATCAATATTGGTTATGACGGCTATATCAGCAGGCGCAACCGTGAATGTACCATCGCTTTCGTCTGCCTCCATGATAAAATATTTACCTTTTCCAACTTTGCAGTTTGTGTTGCATGAGTTCAAAACTCCGCCAATCAACACGTTTGGCTGCAAATTTAGTCCATCCATCATGTGCCCGATGAGCCCTGTTGTTGTTGTTTTACCATGACTTCCGCAAACAATGATATTAAAATAATGTCTCATCAGGATTGATACCATATCTCCACGCTTGATTAGTGGAATGCCCTTTTTTTTAGCCTCCAATGCCTCTGGATTTGTGTTTGTATTAACCGCGGAACTATAAATAAAAATGTCATTATCTACAATGTTCTGCGCATTATGACCGATAAAAATCTTAATACCATGTTGTACTAAATGTTTAGTGTTTTTGTTTTCAACTAAATCACTTCCAGACACTTTATATCCACATGACTGCGCCAACAACGCAAGACCACTCATGCCAATTCCACCGATACCACAGAAAAAAAGCGACGGTTTTTTCTTGTTATTCAATATCTCAATAATATTATCTACCATACTCAAAACAGCTAATTTGTAAAGGGAGAGTGCAAATGTAAAAGTCAATAAACAGAAAGTTAAAAATAACCATTCATCATTCCAGGACCACCTTTGCCTCCTCTGCTTGTTAATACTTTAACCATGTCTCTATAATGACGCCCGTCATGTTTACTTCTGGTATTTTCAACATCCCTGAAAACATTTAAATGCCTCTCGTCATGTTTGCTGTGTGCTTGTAATGCGTTCATTAGATTTTTATTTTGTATTACCAATGATGCAGTTTCTTTAACACAGGCGATTGCTTTCTCACAATCTTCTTTCAATTTTGCTTTTATTTTCTCATGATATTCTTTATTTATTTGTTTTACAGATTTCATGTTATCAAGCAGTTCACTTAACATATTCATTTCTTCAAATTTATATGCTTTTAACTTAGCAATGATGGTGTCCGGCTTTTTGCCATTCTTTTTATCCTCTTCTGATAATTTGTCTGTTGAAATTTTTTCCATCTCCCCAGTAATGTGTTTTTTAACTTTTTCGTATTCTTCATCAGGTCCTTCATTCTCCTTGAACTTATCATCTGCTATTTTCATAAGTTGACCGTATGCAGTTTCAATATTTCCAATAATAGCACGTTCAAGAATTTTTGATACTTGTGAGCTACCGGAAGACAAACCGCTCATATTTTCAAAAGAAAGCTTTTGTGCTAAAATTTCTGTACTATTGTTGATTGCTTGTCTTAAAAAACTTGTTGTTTTGTCTAATAGTTCGTCATAATGGTTGATTTTATTGATAGCATATTGTTGTTTTATCAAATAAAGATAACCAAATGACTTGGCTTTCCATATATTGCTCTTTTCGTTTATTCCTTTGTCTATGTATTTATCTTGCATCTTTGCAAAAAGCCCACTTGATACACTTCTATCAAGTGCAGATATTTTGCCGTCTTTGTCTTCTGTGTCGTCATTGATCAATCCTAATTCATCGTTTATCTCCTTACCACTTTTCCCTAATAATGCTAATCTAAAAATCTCCCTTTTCTGTGAGTTTGTAGGATGTACGCCTTTTATTTCGACTTGCTCTACCAATTTATCTATCATATGTTTTTTTTCTGGTTCGGTGCTTTTATCTGCTTCGGATATATATGGAGCCAACATGCTTCCACCGCATATTTTAAATAGCGACACAAATAGTTGATCGGCAGATCTTGATGTTTGAAATGCATCTTTTTTAAATTTTTTTATGTCATCGACTATATGTTGTTCTGGATATAGTAAATATGAAGCCATGTTTTCTCGAACATTATCAAGTTTATTTGCCAGATCACAAAATGATAGTATATGTTTATAATGTTTGACAGGATCTAACTCATCATTGGATAAATCTAATTCTTTTATCATCAATCTTTGGATGGCAACAATATCTTGATATTCCTGATTATAATTTGTGCCAAATATTAAATCAAGCAATGCATACCAAAATCGCTGAAATATATTCAAGCTATTGTATATTTGACTCATTTTTTCACAATCTTCTTCTATTGCACTTTTAACGTTGTTGATATCCAATAAATCACTTTTTCTCCAAAGCAATGGTGATATTGCATTTTTAATCTCCTTTCTTGCATTTATGGCGGATTGATCCAGAATTATTCCATTTGACTTGCGTTCTTTAATTTCTGTTGTTAGTTTTTCATCTAATGTTGCAATGTGCGTTGCTATAGCATAAAGGTTTTCTTTCGTTAATGTTAATTGATATTTGCCGTCTATTTTTCCGTACCACGTGCGGTTCATGATATCGTTTAACAATTCCTGTAAGTCGTCTTTCAAGTTAAAATTTGCAACGTTAATTCCAAATTTAAGATCTTTTCCTTGTTTATCAAAATCTTTACGTTTTTCAGCATATTCATCGTCATAATTTTTTTTTAGTTCTTTTTCATACTTTCTGTATTTGTGTATGTAATCTTCATTTGGAACAAATAATTGTTTTATAAATTGTTCTACATGTTTCCTCTCTTTATCAGCTGTATTATTAATAAACCACTGATTGCCTATTGTATCAAACAATCTATTGCCTTTATTGTTCACAATATACGGATAATCATTGTCAAACCCGCTACTATCAGTATCAATATTTTTTTCCTGCTTTTTCTCCTTGTTCATTTCTTTTAGCAATCTCAATTTCTCTAATTCAATTATATCTTTTAGTAAAGCTTCCTCCTCATTTTTATTACTTTTATTAAGTACATTTGGCTGATTTATTGTAGAGTTATTTGTTGAGTTGTCTGTTGTAGAAGTATCAACACTTTTTTCTTCATTGTCATTGTTCTTTTCTTTGTTGTTGTCATCTTTCCTTTCATCTCTGACAACCCGTCCTATCAGATCACTGTTGATGCCGCCAAAAACATTGTTATGCACTTGTTTATTTTGGCCAAATCTACCAAATGGCATTCCTCCTACTTGCATTGTAGTGCGATTGTGTTTAGTATCCCTTTCTGGAATGTTAAATTCTGTGAATTCACTATTTTTAGGCATCACTAAACATTGAAATTATATCAGTTCAAGACAAAAAATCAAATAATATTTTTTACCCCTCCCCACCCCACATATATGTTATTGCGCGGCCGCAGGCCTTGACTTGTCAAGGGCGGAGGCGGTCGGCAGCGGCCGCGCATGCCAAAGGCCCCGCACGTCCAGTGATGCAAAATGCTTTTCGTGCGAAGGGGCTTTGGCGAAGTTTGTGAATTTTTTTTAAATTTTCTGTTGCGCCGCCCGAGGCCACGCCCTCGCCGTTTGGCTGCGCCTCGTTCCTCGTCGGCCAAACGCGCTCCGCGCCGCGTAGCAATTTTTTTATATTGCACGTTTTTTTTTTTTTGTTATTATTGAATAGATTGGCTATGAATAGTAATGTTTTTAAAATTGTTAGAACATATAATCTTGGAAATGGAAAAAAAATTTCCATAATAAGTGATGGCAATTTTTATTATACTGTAAATTACCATTTTCAACAATTGCCATCTACATTAACTGTTTACGACGGAGAATTATATAATAGTAATCCATGGCAAAAATGGCCAGAAGATCCATTTCCAAGTACAATGTTGTGGCATGGAAACTTAATCGACTTTGATAATTATAATCAATTATGGCCTTCAATGGGGGGTACATTGGCCCAGATCTATCGCGCGTGGAGAAATAGTAATCCAGTTAAAATACCGAATAATGCAGCAAAAAATCAATTTAAAAAAGCATTTATATTAATGGGCAAAAATAAAATTAATTTGAATCTGCTTTTAGATCCCAACACATGCCCACAATTTTTAAGTTTTCTTGATTTTGCGAAGTATATAATAAATAACACAAATGACGAACAGACCTGCAAAAACATGTATGCAATTCTTCAATCATGCTGTTTGTCTAATGAAGAAACACAACTGCAAGACTTCTACCATCAAAAATTTCAAAAATTAAATCAAAACAATCAGGGCTTTTATCAAAACAACAATCAACTCAACCAATTTAACAATCAGATCAACAATAATAATTTTCAGAACAACAATCTACATACTACGACATCAACTGATCCGTCTTTTGGGACAATAGAAGTCAAATGGAAATACAATGGTAGCGAAGCTCAGATAGTTGGTTTAAACGTTCACGGTTCGCAGATAGGTAACTTGCAACAATTAGCCGAACCAGGTGGATTGTTTGCTGTTGCAAAAGATAGTAATTTAATTTGTATTAAGCTTCAAGACAATAAACTAACAATAGATGATATAAACGGTTATAATTTAGCAACAATCAACCTATTGGAACAACAAGTAAATCAGAATCAAAATGTTGGCCAAAATTTCAATGTCAATAACAATTTTAATCCAGGCATCCAGCCAGAGGCTTTTATACAAAATAATAATATTAATAATAATTTCAATTTTAACCAACAGAATTGGCAACAGAATTTTAGTCAAGGAGAAAATAGTGTTCTGAATGATATCCAACAATTCTACAATTCTAACCTTGGCGATAAGTATGCTATTGTTTGCAAGCGTTATTATAATGATGGTAATTTTCAAAAATGGAATGAAATAGACAATTTCTATAAAACACACCAGAATAACTTAAATGCATTAGATAGATATTACAGGAAAGAATATGCCAAATACTGGATTAACAAATTTAATGCGGACGCTTGGAAACAACTTGTATCAAAATGCGTTCCATATGACAATAGAATTGGTACTTTCAGTCGTTTTTTGAAGGATGCAGGTTATGAATGTTTTGCATCTTTTTTAGAAAAGCCTTTGGTAAATCTGGATAACCAGCAAAAACTTAATATAATTCACGCAACATTTGATAAAAATACTCTACAGCCATTACCTCAGTATAAAAAGTTTTTTGATAATTCTTGTTTTATTGCTTTTTTAGCTTGTTATGCACAGCAACAGAATTTGCTAAACAATCCAAATGCTGATTATTTAGCTAATCTATTTGGTGGTTATAAAACAAATAATTTGGCACTTGAACGAATTAGGCATAATAATCTCTTGCAGTTGCAAATACCTGTAAATAACAATAATGGTCAATCATGGAATATACTAGCCGGTAATGATAAAATACTCGCATATTATATCGGTTATATTCTCTTTTCAAACGATCCGCAAACCCAAGGTTTCGGGAGATTGTTCGCGATTCACACTATTTTTCCATGGGTACGGAAATATACACAAAATGGTTTTTATCAAACAGATTGGTTTCCAGAGTCAAAGCCACCTCTCGTTGGTGGAGTTGAAATTTGCGAACCAAAACCAGTTGATGATGATGTCAAAGAATGTCTTGAAAAGTTGAGTAAAAATGGCGTCAATGGTTTAGGAGGTGAATACCGAGTTAATACAAATAACGAAACAACAACGATAAGAAAAGGTAATAAGTTGATTTTTGAAGGCACACTCAAACAAGATGGCAAAGGTTTTACAGAAGGAACACTTGTGGTAAAATATGACAATAAGGGTCAGCCAGATGAGTATTATCAAGGTCAATTCAATGGAGTAAAGATGGATGGAAAGGGAACTTATGTGTTTGCAAAACAGTTTCCGGATAAGGAAAAACATGCAGCATATGAAGGCCAATTCAAAGACGGACAGATGAATGGTAAAGGCACCTATTGCACCGCTGACGGTTTTTCTGCCGAAATAACATATAACAATGGACTTCCCGTTAATGTGAAAAATGCCAAAGATCGTAGTAATACTGATGTTATAGTATTTGATTTCTTTGGGTTTGGATCTGAGGCATTTGAAGATCTAAATCATAGTGGAAGATATAATAGCTCTTTCTTTATAACTGATAATAGAAGTTATCAATATAAGCGAGAGAAGATTTTCAAATTAAAAAACGAAGAAGGAATGCCAGGATTGTACCAACAGCCAAATGAAGGGCAACAAAAGGCAATAGACTTCATTAAAACACACTTATTGATACAAGGTGCAAAACATTATACAAAATTGTTAGATGAAAAAGAGCTTTTAAAAATTCCAGGATTTGATTTAAGGGAAGCAATAAAAGAATTTTGTGGCGTCACACAACTACCGAAGTTAAGTGAACAAGTAAAAGAAAAATGGCTTTGTTTTGTTATAGATAAGATTGGCCCAGATGAATTTAACAAAATGTATTTACAAGATAATATTGATTTTCATTTTGGAAAAATCCAACAAAATACAGATAAAAAATTGAAAATCGTTTTAAATATTCACGGAACACCACGATTAGGAATGAGTTTTGGACCAAAAACAGAAGGATATAAAGAAAAATTTAAGTTAATAAACAATATATTTCAACGGGCAGCTTCATTAGGCAGAGACATGTATGTCAGCAACAATTCTTGCTATGGTTCGCAATTTTTAGAAGATGACAAACAGAATATATTCGAACACATTGGTGTCGACATTTTTGCGAACAAAGCAGATTTTAAGCCAATTATAACTAATACTGGAATTAATGAAAGTATTAATGACATTAAAGCAAAATATAAAAGTACAAATAATTTTCTGAACATATGTAAATTAAAAGCCGAAGCAGATAGTTGGAGATTGACAAAAAACTACTCAATGATAACGCACAACACAGAAAATTTGCTATCTACAAAAATAGAGTCATTAAAAGATTTTTTTATTAACATATTTTACAAACAATTTCAATTTAATAAAAGTCTGAATTTAAACTCAACGAATAATGATGTTATATTTCACGATATATCACCACAACAAAAAAAGATTACTACTGTACTAAGAACAAATAATGTTGTTGGTGCAAACAAAAATATTAGTTTTTTAACAGCAATTGAAAAAATATCTCTCAGCGATAGATTGACACAGCCATTTGAAGAACATATTTATGAGTTTTTTGATTTTGTAAAAAAGAAGTTGTTTGAAGCAAACGACATCAATCAGTTAACTGAAGAAGGACGGGAAATTGAAAAAGCAATCAAGGCGAGAAAGGAGATGGTTAAAGATTTAGTAGTAGAGAAAGAAGAAAAAAATAAAGAAAATCACAAAGTAAAAGTTATTGAATGCGGGAAAGAAGGAGTCTTGAAGAAGATAGATGAAGCCTGTCAAGCATTGAAAAAAACGGAGAAAGATAAACAACAAATTGAGAGCCTAAAACAAGCAATAAGTGAAACATTTAAAAAGAATGGTAAATTAGAGCCTAAGGAACTAATAGATATGCTATCAAAAGTAGATCTCTTTTATCCAAATGCTGGTAGTTTAATTAAGAAGTTAGAAAACGAATTTGTAAAAGAAAAAATGCAAGGAAAATTGAACGCAAACGGCATGACATTGGAACAACTTGATGAATTTGGCAAAGAAAATGTAGGTAAAATGTTAGATCATTTAAGTACTTCAATACTTCTAACAAAGTCATTCTTGCTTGGAGGAGTTCTTTCAAAAAAAATGGGAGTAGATAAAACACTGGAAGGTTTCCGTGAAAGGTGTCATCGTTTGCTATACAAGTTTGGCGATCAAGAGCATAATGCTGCAGTAATTGATGACTTGAATATTGAGTTGGACCAAGAAATTGGAAAGATAAAAAATGATATACAAAGTAAATGTGAAGAATATGTTGATTATATTAAACAGAACAATTGGCAAGGTGTGCAGAACGAACTTCAAAAAATGAAAGATGAGATATTTACAACCGATAATTACTACACACAGCAATTGAGCAAAGAAAAACTTAAAGAACTACAACAACAGAAATTTGAATTTAGTAAGGAGAATTTTATAAATTTTCTAAATCTACTACCGGAAAAGATTAAACAATCAATGAATAAAGCAAAGGATAATATAAAAAAATACTGCCAAGAAATAAAAAACGATAATAATAAACAGAGCATAAAAGATTTATTGAAACAACTGAAAAAAGACAAAATGCAAAGCAATAACATAATTTATTCAACAAACATGACGGGTATGACGCCTTCATACATATTTGAGAGGATGGATGGTGCAGGAAAAATTAGTAACAAAAATCTTGGAAAGATGTATTATAAAGTTGAGAACAATCAAATTGAACCATTGGTTAAAAATAAGGAAGAGTACCAAGAGGCCTTACGTAAATTTGAAATGCAACTTACTAACACTGAAAAAAGAGGGGCAGCAAGTAATGTCCCTGGGTTGGCAGGAGTAAAATTTCATAAATTTGATGACGTTGAACAAATTCAGAGTCAGAATACCGAACTAATGAAGTTTGTAAATGAAGGAAAAAGAGTGAAAAATGAGCTCATGGGATGGGTTGAAAAAGAAGAAAAGAATGTTGATGAAAAATTCCCGGAAGATACCACAAGAGAACAACCGCAGGACAATATTTATGCAAAACAACTTAATATTATTAGCAATTACGGGCCGGCATACAACAAAAATCAGCAAAATAATATAAAAAATAAAAAACAGAACAATAATTTTTACAAAGTGCCAACAACGAACGGCAAGTATCCAGTTGACAATTACAAAGTGCCAACAACGAACGGCAAGTATCCAGTTGACAGCAATCGGTTGCGCCTTCCTGATAATGGAAGACCAGATTATTACAATGACATTTATAATGGCAATCAGCTGTAACAGAACACAATCAAACACCATCCCAACGAACAGTTCCTTGCATAAGCTCTCTCCGTACTCCGCAACATAAAAAAGAGGACACTAAGTCCTCCCTTTATCTGGATTGTGTTTTGATGAGATGTTATTTATTTCCCATAATATTTATTATACGCAAAATATTAATAAGAAAAAGCACCCACAATCACTTCTTCTTTGTTGTTTTTTTTACCCTCTTCCTCTGCGCTGCAATAGCTTCCTTTGCCTTTTCAAGCGTGATTTCATGATAAGGTTTTTCTTTGTAGGAATAAAACTTTTTGTCGCAGAGAACATATGGCCCAAACTTGCCAATATTTGTAGAAATTTCATTACCGTTGTCATCTGGGCCGAGTTTTAGTGGCAACGAGAGATAGAAATCCAAGATTTCAGGTGTAATCTCGCCATCCGGCAAGCTGCTGCGCTTGATTTTTCCGTCTTTATTGTATTCACAATAGCGCCCATATGGCCCTTTTTTAATGATTACCTCGCCGTAAATTTTGTGGTTCATTGTCTGGTTTTCACCACTTGACGAGTGCTCAGAACGGCCTTCCAGTGGCATTGCATAGTTGCAATTTGGATAGTTCATGCAGCCAAAAAAGCACCCCGTTCTACTGCTTTTCAGACCAATTTTTCCGCCGCATTTCGGACATTTCCTTGCCTCCTCCGAGCCTAAGAAATAGTCGCTAAAAATGTCATTGAGAGGTTTAAAAATCATTTCAAAATCTGTCTTCATGATGTCCTCAACGTTTTTGTGAAACGGCGTCCAGAAATCATTCAAAAACTTTAACTTTTCAAGCTTGCCATCGGATATAACATCCAAATCCTCCTCCAACTTCGCAGTGTAGTTATACTCCACATATTTCGTAAAAAACTGCTTCAAAAACACGCTCACGACAATGCCGCGCGAAGTCGGAATAAACTGGCGCTTTTCAATTTTTACATACTCTCTGTCCTGCAAAATTGAGATAATCGTAGCATATGTTGAAGGCCTTCCAATGCCATAACTTTCCAGTGTTTTGATAAGCGAGGCCTCGGTATAGCGCGCCGGCGGATTTGTGAAATGTTGCTCTTTTTTTGTGGTCTTGACATCAAGCACATCACCAACTTTCATGTTTGGAATAAGTTTATCACTGTCATCCTCGTCGCCAACCTCGTAATTCTCGTTTTTGATATTATAAACCGCGAGATAACCGTTGAATTTCAACTGACTGCCATTCACCCGAGCAAGCGCTGTGTTTTTGCCATCTTTGGCCTCTAAATCAATGGTCTGGCGAGCAAAAATAGCTGGCATCATCTGGCAAGCAACAGTGCGTTTCCATATCAAATCATACAGCCGCGTGGCATCTTTTTCAAGCTTTGATGCCAGTTTTTCAGGCGTATTATCCATGTGTGTCGGACGAATTGCTTCGTGGGCCTCCTGCGCATTTTTCTGTTTGGTTTTATACGCAATGGCCTTCGCGGGCAGATAATTAGTACCAAAACGCTGTTTGATAATGTCCCTGATACCAGAAATAGCAGCACCGCTCAGCGTCATTCCATCAGTTCTCATGTAGGTTATAAGCCCTTGCTCGTATAAATGCTGTGCGATTGTCATGGTTTTCTTACTTGAAAAGCCCAACTTGCGAACCGCATCCTGTTGTAAAAGCGCTGTCGTAAATGGTGGATATGGATTTTGTTTGACATCCTTTGTCTCGTTTTTAATAACTTTGAACTCCCCTGCCCCCTTAATGCTTTTGCAAATATCCTCCGCCGTGGCCTCATTTTTAGGGTAATCCACATCAAAAGTTTTGTCATTAAACTTTACAACGCGCGCATCAACCTTCTCATTTTTGGCCGTTTGCATGCCGCAATTTATCGTCCAATATTCTTCTGGAACAAACTTTTTTATTTCAAATTCACGGTCAACAATCATGCGAAGTGCCACCGACTGTACGCGCCCCGCTGATTTAGCTCCGGGTAGCTTTCTCCATAAAACTGGCGATAGATTAAAACCCACCAAATAGTCCAAAGTTTGTCGTGATTGCTGGGCGTCCACAAGGTTATTGTCAATCTTGCGCGGATTTTCCAGTGCGTTCATGATTGCGTTTTTTGTGATTTCTGTGTAAGTAATACGATAAAACTGCGACGGCTTGGCCACTTTTTTAGCTGTCAAAACATCATACAGCGACTGCGCTATGGCCTCCCCTTCCCTATCAGGGTCGCTTGCGAGGTAGATTTTCTCGCAGTTTTTAGCCAAATCGCAAATCTTTTTCACCTGCGGTTTTGACTTTGCAATTATCTGATAATTCAACTTAAAGTTGTGCGCCACATCAACCCCATCGTTCTTCTGCAAAAGCTCGCGGATGTGCCCTATTGAAGCTATCACCTGATAATTTTTTCCCAAATATTGTCCTATCGTTTTTGCTTTTGCCGGCGACTCCACTATAAAGAGGTTCATATCTGTTGCGTCCGCGCACTGTGGAAGTGAAATTGTAAAATGCAAGTGTGAAAGGTTTTGTGAATTATCCAATGAAATATAAAAAAAATTGCGTTAATTATGGCGTTATTTGAATTTTTAGAAAAATTTCGACAGAGCTTAAATAATTTGCCATCATTCTCGTTTCATAAAAATCTTTTCTCACACATTCATCTATCCAATCTGGCAATGGTTTACCTACTGGTCAATTGAATATATTGTTTTTGTTTCCTCTGTATTAAGAAAACCATTCTTTTTATATTCGCTTACACCACAAAATTCACCATCTTTCCTGCCTTTGAGTTGACAAAAATTTTGCTTGCATTTGATGGGTAATTGTCAAGGGGATTTTGTGAGCACATTATAACATTCTTCAATGTGTTTGTTATCCTTGAAGTAAGACCGCAGTTTGTTGAAATCGGTGTCGTTAAGGCGAGTGCCGTTGCGGTATTGTTGAATAATTTGTTGTACAACATTTTTGTAGTTATTTGTGCATCTCCAGCGCTCGTTTGAAATTTCATTTCTAATATCATTGTCAATATAGTAAACTACGTCTGCTGGAATTTTTACAACTGAAATCTTGCGAGTTATATTTGATGGTAATGAAGCTGGATGCACACCACTATTTGCAATAGAATTTTCTGCAATAATAGAAAATATTGTATTCAATTTGTTTATTGTTTCTTGCTCTATTTGTTTCTTCCTGTCTTCCACCAACCATTTGTGATTTTTGTATGTGAAATAAAACATACAACATCCAACAAAGGCACTAATTATCGTAAAAATATTTGTTATTATGTTAAAAGTTTGCATTTTTATACCACAAAATTCACCATCTTGCCAGTTTTGGAATTGACAACAATAGTTTTTTTCACCTCTTTTCCAGCCAGCGCATTTGCAACTTTATCCTGTTTTTTGGCCTCGTCAATGATTACTTGCTCTTCCAAATTCTTGTCAAGAGTTATACACACCTTAAACTTACCATTCACCGCAATACTCACTTGCATTGTGGTTTCTTCAAGATATTTTGTATCAACAGCAGGCAATTTTTGCTGACAGCATAACCCTTCGCTACCCAGCAACTGCCACATCGCCTCGCACATATGCGGACAAATTGGTGCAAAGACAATCGCAACATTTTTCATCACCACACCAAGAGTATAATTGTTATTCTTGTCGGCATAGTCCAGCCCGCTCAAAAAGTTAGTGAATTCGCGAAGTTTTGCAATCGCAACATTGAACTCAAACCGCTCAAAACAGCTAATATATGCATTCAAAAAGCGGTGCATTTGCTTTATCATCTCCGGATTTTCAACACCCGCCCGCTCGGTCGCCGTGCAAGCCAAAGCCCACACCCTTTGCAAGTATTTATGCACACTTTTCACACCCGCATCCGTCCACTCAAACTCCTTCTCATATGGAGTGTCGCTCAAAATAAACATTCTGGCACTATCTGCCCCATATTTCTCAAAAATCTCCGTTGGAGCCACCACATTCTTCTTTGATTTTGACATTTTCTCAATGCCGACTGAAAAAACTTCTTGCATAGACATAAAATATATGTGCTTATGGTTAATATAAAAATCAAATTTCAATTAAAAATTATATATTGTTGCATTTTTTATACCCAATTTGTTTTTTAATTTCGTTTATTTGTTCTTTATTTTTTGTTATTTGACAATTACATACTTTATTTGCACCTATTTCTTCCTTACATTTTTCTTGTTTAGCAAGATATTCTTGCTGTTTTTCTTTTTTTTCAAGAAGGCGTTCGCATTTTTTTATCCTATCTTTATTATAAAAATAATATTTTTTACCAGCATTAAAATTAGATATTTTATCGGTTTTTATGCATGTGTTTGCGATAAATTTATTATTTTCAAAATGAGGCTGGATAATATGTTTTACACTCGGGGCGCTCACAATGATGTTTATACCTTTTTCCATATTTATTTTTTTAAAAAGTTCATTTAAATCACTCATACCTCCGTGGCATATATAATTTGTAAATTTTACATTTTCCGGTTGAAGCTTATCTATAATTTTCTCTATATGTTGTTTCAAAATCGCTTTTTTGTTTTTACCTCTCTTAATTGACAAAAAGCCATTTTCTTTTCCATGCAAATCAAGATATATGTGCAAATTTTTGTATTTATTATTGTTATCTAACTGTTTTATGACATTTGATAAATTCGTTATAAATGTTTTCTCGTCTGTAAGATCTACAAATTTTATATTATGATGTTTAGTTTTTTTATAATTATAAATTTCTTCTGAAGTAGCTAATCCTTGATTATTTTCTTTATTTATAAAACCGAAATATATATAAAAAGTGTCGTTACTGTTTGTTTTAATATCGCATATATATATATATATATCAATTATATATAATAATGAATTTTTGTCAATGATTTTTAATAGTTATTATTATATCCAATACTTTCCTTCTCTCTTCACAACCTTACTCACTTCACCCACCACCTTAAACCACCATTTTTATTTTTCAACTATTCGCAATGGAGTTTTTCTTTCATTTCCTGTTTCTCCCACAATTTTTTATATGCACCACCGTCTTTGTTAATAAGCTCGTCGTGGGTGCCTTCTTCAACAATATTTCCGTGCCTCAAAACAACAATTCTATCCATATTTTTCAATGTGTGAAGTTTGTGAGAAATCGCAATAACCGTTTTGCCCTCCATCAATCGTTCAAAACTCTCTTGAATTGCGGTCTCGTTTTCCGCATCGAGAGCAGAAGTTGCCTCATCTAATATCAAAATTGGTGCATTTTTCAACATTGCTCTTGCAATTAAAATTCTTTGTCTTTGTCCGCCAGACAACTTCATTCCTCGCTCTCCAACATTGGTTTCGTAGCCATATTCAAGTTCCGTTATAAACTCGTGGGCATTCGCTTTTTTAGCCACTTCAATAACTTCCTCCAGTGTTGCATCTTGCTTGGCATATCTTATATTTTCAAGCACACTGCGGTTAAATAAAGTATTATCCTGCGAAACAAAAGAAAAATTGTCTTTCAAACTCTCTTCGTTAATGTTTTTAATATCTTTGCCATCTATCAAGATTTGCCCGTCCGCAAGCGTCAGGTTTCTCAAAATCAAGTTGATAAGTGTAGTTTTTCCACAACCAGATTTTCCAACCAAACCAGTTTTCTCTCCTGCTTTAATTGATAAGTTAAAACCATCAAAAACTTTAATTTTTCCATATGAAAACTTGGCATTTTTGATTTCAATGTTTCCTTTTTCAACTTTCAACATTTCACGGCTATGTATATGCTCCGCGATCTTGCCTTTATTCATCATATTTAGTCCCTCCTTGATTTCACCAACTTGTTGTATTAAATCAAAAGCAGTGTTTTGCAAAACGCATAATATTCCAAAACAAGAACCGCTTACTCCCATAGCATAAACCATTCCTGCGATTGTTATTTTTCCTTGTGAATACAAATACAATTCAGTTCCATAAAATAAAGCACAACTGATAACAACAGCTAATATTCCTCTTATAATCTTTATAACTTCAACAAACATCAATGATTTTGCTATTCTTTTTGACTCAAAGTTTTGAATTCTTTTCACTCTTTCAAGCTCTTGTTTTTTTTTGCAGAAAAATATTACACTTGACAAATTCATTATTATATCAGTAATGACCGATATTGTATTTCCATAAGCCAGCACTGATTTTTGTTGCAATCTCATTATTTTGTTATACGACAGAACACAAACCAACACAAACAAAATCGCAAATAAAGAAGAAATTAAAAACAAAAGCCAATGCACTGAAATTATAGAAAACAACAAAATAAAGAAAGTTATCAATAAAGGACAAACCGTTATTGATATGTTTTTTAAAAAGTATTTTGTATTAAATAAAATCTTATTCAAACTACTACTTAAAAATCCAGTTGATGTTTGTGTTAAGTACTCATAAGAATTCTCCATTGTTCTCGACAAGTAAGATATTTTAATTCTCGCATCAATAGTTGGTTCAAAAGTTTTGTTATAATACCAACAACTTGTTCTGCATACAATCTCTTGAATAGTACATAAACCAGTCATTGCAACAACAGGCGCAATTAAAAGTTTAACAATTTCGGCATTTGTCCCTTTGCTGTTTTCAAGTATGCTAACAATCCATCTTGAAAAGAAAGACATAAACGACCAATCAAATAATTGACCAAATGTAAAAGCAAGCGTAACGATAGCATATTTTACTCTCCAACCTTTCAAAATTGAATTGATAAAATATAAAAATGACATCGCTTTCTTGTCATTTTCAAGGCTGGTCGTGTAATCTTTTGACAAAAACCGCCAGTTTTTGATGTAATTAAATTTGTGTTTTGATAAGAACATATTTCATTGTTTATTTAAATATTTTTATATTCAACTCATGAGAGTGTTTAATTTTGGCTTTGACATTTTCTCAATGCCGACTGAAAAAACTTGTTGCATAGATATAAAAACTAACCAAATAATTGTTTTTCTAATTGTTTTAGTTTCAAAGAAATATCAAAAGTGTTTTTATTATCTATATTATGTTGTTCTATTTTTTTATAGTTAACTTGAAAGCAATTATTATTAAATGATAAGTTGTTTATGTAATTTAATTCAATCATTGTTTCTTGATTTGTTATAACATCAACATCCAAATTGTTATTATGATATTTTGGTTTTTGTTTTTCTTTTGTATATTTGTCAATAAATTCTTTATGTTTTTGTAATCTTTCATTTATAATTTTATTTCCTTGAATTTGTAAATTATTAAATCCACTTTTTATTATTTCATCAAAATTATTATCCAATTCAATACCAATAGAGTTTCTTTCGGCAATAGCAGAAGCAAACATCGTTGTTCCAGTTCCTACAAATGTGTCTAAAATTGTATCGCCTTTGCAAGAAAACATATTTATTATTCTATACGGCAAATCAATACAATAACCAGCACTTCTTGCTCTGGTTTTGTCATTTTTTAAATCTTGTTTAACACCCTTTAATTCCCATATATCACTAAACCAAGTATTTCTTTCTTCCCAAAAATAAGCACTTTCTCTTCTATTTTGTTTTTCTTGCTCTGTTTTAAAATCTCTTTTACCTTTTCTAAAAATTAAAATATATTCATGTTCTAACGTAATATATGCTCCACTTGGCAACATACCTGAACCCATAAATTTATTTGGAGCATTTGCTGTTTTTTTCCATAAAATAAGTGGTAAAACATCAAAGCCAAGATTTATAAAATCTTCTGTAATTCTTGAATGATTTGAATAAAGTTGAAAATGATTATTTATTGTTCTTGTCGCATCACCGATATTTATCACAACAAAACCGCCAATTTTAACAACTCTATTTAATTCTTTCCAAACTTTATCTAATTCATTATGCATTAAATAAAACATTTCATTTTCATTATTATTTTGAAATTGTGTCTTGATTTCTTTATTTTGATTAAAAAACATTTCATCCCACATTTCAATCATTGGGTATGGTGGAGATGTCATTACCAAATCAATAGAATTATCTTGTATGAAATCAAGTTTTCTACTATCTGCAAAATATAATTTATGTGTTGTGTTTTTTATATTATTCATTGTTTAATCTCTTAATTTCTTGTTTTATTTCATCAATAACTTCTATGTTTTGTATTTGTTTTTTCTTGTCGTCTGTTGTTTTGGAATAAATAAAAAATACTTTTCCTTTGTATTTATTTGTAAATTTTTCGTGATTTTTTATATGAAAACCTTCTACATTATAAAAATCTATATTTCTTCCAGAAACTGGTTTTATTTGTAATCCAATATAAACATTTTCTTTTATTTCAATGTAAAAATCTACTCCATATTTTCTATCAAATTCATCTGGTGCTGATTTTATTTTTACACAAAGTATTTTTTCAAGTTGTTCATAAATTGATGTAATTTCTGTATAATATCCGTCAAAAGTTCTATTGATAACAAGATTGTAAATAAACGAAATACACTCTTCTTCTGTAATTTGTTGTAATTCGTTTTCAACAACTTCGCTGATTTTGATATACAATTTTTTTCCTAAATCCTCAATATAACTTCTTGTAATTTTTTCTCCATTTTTCTTATTTTGTGTTGCATTTGAAAAATAGAACTCTTCCCATTCTTTTATTGTTTTTGGCTGACATTGTCTTATCAATTCTGCCATCTTACCAACCTTTGAAGTTTTATTATATCCCCATCTATTAGTAGCATAGTTTAATAAAGTCTCTCTATAATATTGATTATTTACATTGTTTTTGATTTCCTTTATAAAATCTTTTGCCATACTTGGATAAGTAAAATAATATTATTTTAATTTTCAACTACTCCATCCACCACTTCCCCTCCTTCTTCACAACCTTACTCGCTTCAACCCATTTGCCATTTTGGTCTTTGAAGGCTTCGTGGAGCACCATTCCTTGTGTGATGAGACGGCGGAATGGCTCCAAGTTTGGCAGGTCGTCTTTGGTGAAATATCCGCAATCGGCGAGGGCTTTGGTGAAAAACCTTGAATAAAGCAGGTGCAAAATTGCGTGCTCTATGCCCCCGATGTAGTCCTGCACTGGCATAATGTTTTTGATGTCTTCTGCTTTGAATGCTTGTTTGTCGTCTTTTGGTGAGAGATAGCGGAGGAAATACCAACTGCTTTCAAAGAATGTGTCAAATGTGTCGGTTTCGCGGGTGGCTGAGGCTCCGCAGACAGGGCATTTGCAGTGTTTCCAAGTTGGGTGTTTGTCAAGTGGATTGCCCTTGCCGTCAAACTCAACATCGGCGTGCAGAGTGATTGGCAAATTTTCTTCTTTTTCGGGCACACAACCGCATTTATCGCAATAAACCATTGGAATAGGACAGCCCCAGTATCTTTGTCTTGAAACCCCCCAGTCGCGAAGTTTATACATAACTTTTGTCTCACCTCTGCCGAGTTTTTCAAGTTCTTTTGTAATTGCTTCTTTTGCTTCTTTACTTGTTAAACCGTTGAAATTGCCGGAGTTTATAAGTTTGCCATTTTCATCAATCACAGGTAGATATTCAATTCCATATTTATCCCAGAACTCGCGGTCTCTTTCATCGTGTGCAGGACATCCAAAAACCGCACCCGTTCCGTAATCCATCAACACGAAGTTTGCAAGCCATAATGGCATATCTTTTCCAGTCAGCGGATGTTTGCAGTCAATACCTGTATAAACACCTTTTTTCTCCTTATTTTCTTTTGCATCGGCACCTTTCATTTGGTCGCTCTCGCATTGCTTGATAAAATCTAAAACTTCTTTGTTTGTCTCTGCAATCTGCTTAGCAAGCGGGTGAAATGGAGATAAACCAACAAAACTTCCACCAAAAAGTGTGTCCGGTCTTGTAGTAAAAACCTCAATGTAGCCAAGCGGAGAGGCAAATTTTATCGTAGCACCATAACTCTTATCAATCCAGTTCTGCTGCATCACCTTCACTTTGTTTGGCCACTCCGGCAGTGCCTTGTCAAGACATTCAAGCAAGTCATCAGCATATTTTGTAATCCTCAAATACCATTGCTTCAACTTCTTCTTCTCAACAATTGCACCGCTTCGCCAGCCGCGTCCATCAATAACCTGCTCGTTTGCAAGCACCGTGTGATCCACTGGATCCCAGTTGACAACGCTCTCCTTTTGATATGCAATACCATTTTTCAAGAAATCTAAAAACATTTTTTGCTCGTGCTTGTAATATTCAGGTTCGCAAGTTGCAATAATTCTATCTTTATCAACGGACATTCCCATTTTATCAAGGTCGCCAAGTATTTTATCAATATTTTTATGCGTCCAGACAGATGGATTTATTCCGTTATCAATAGCAGCATTTTCAGCAGGAAGACCAAAGGCGTCAAAGCCAAATGGATGTAAAACATTGTATCCTTGTAGTCTTCTAAATCTTGCTATTGCATCGCCAATGGTATAACAACGAAGATGCCCCATATGGATATTTCCTGATGGATATGGGAATTGCTCCAAAACATAATACGGGTTTTTGCTGTTGTTATCAAATCTAAATGCATCTGCTTTTTGCCATTTTTCTTGTGCATCTTTTTCAAATTTCTTGAAGTTGAAGTCCATACTCATAGCCAGAATATGGACTTTTAATATATTTAAAAATCAACATCTTATTTTAAAACCCTTGTCCTCCAAAACCATTGTTGAAACCTTGAAATTGTTGGTAGTTTGGCATACCGTTGTCAACAATATTATTCTGATACATCATGTTATTCATCATGTTTTG
>JAFUUN010000094.1 GCA_017477855.1 Rickettsiales bacterium
GCCCTCGCGGTTTGGCTGCGCCTCGTTCCTCGGCGGCCAAACTCGCTCCGCCCAGCGCAACAAACTTAATTATTACTTGTCTTCTCCAACAAACTCAAACCTGTTGATGAGTTTGCCGTTTTTCTCTATCTTTTCAAGGAACATTTCCAGAGGCCGCACCCAGATTTTACTGACTTTGTTATCGTAAAGCGCCTCATAGACGACCAAGTCCTCCAGTGTTTCGCTGTGTTTTGCCACGCAGAGCACCCTGTATTTCATTCCCTTGTGATGCTGGTAAATCCCGAGCTTGATTGTCATATTACTCATCATCGCTGTTGTCAGCAGCTGCTTTTTCTTCGCTACTAATATTTTTCCCATCAAGGAAAACGTTCTTGACATTTTCGTCCACAATCATCATTTTGTTTTTGCCGAAGAGCTCTTCCATGGCATCGAGATACATCCTTTTGCGGGTCACGAACGGCGCCGATTTGTATTGCTCATACACCTGATTGAACCTGCTGGCATCACCTTTCGCGCGGTTGACAACCGAAATGGCATAACCCTGAGCGTACTCTAAAATCTTACCCGCTTCACCTCGCACTTTTGGCAGAATGTCGTTCTTATATTTATATGCTTTGTTGATTTCACTCTCCTTGTCTACGCGCGCGGTTTGCACATCGCGGAAGCTGTCAATTACTTGCGCCGGTGGGTCAATTTTCAACATCTGCACCAGCAACACACTGACACCAATGTCATAAGAATTCAGCATGTCTTGCAGGAGTTTTTTTGTCTCTTCTTCAATGTCGCCACGGTCGGATGTCAATATTGAAGCCAGTTTGCGCTTGCTGACAACTTCGCGGATGGCACTTTGCGTTGCATCGTAAATCGTTTGCTCGCGGTCGCGGACACTGAATACAAACTTCTTCAAATCATCAATTTTCCACTGGACGTTTAGTTCCAAGTTGACAATATTCTCATCACCTGTCAGAGCCCAGCCCTCGCCGAGCTTTGTCTCTGAAGCATCTTCGCCACCGATTTTTAGCACTCGCACACGCGCTGTGGCTTCTTTTATAACCTCTTCAATAGGGTATGGCGCGTGGTAGTGCAAACCACTCTCGGCATCACGAACATATCTTCCAAAGCGCATGACAATTCCGTTTTCTTCCTGACGTACGATGTAAAATCCACTTGCCAGCCATAGCACCGCCATCACCGCGCTTCCAATCATGAAGAGCTTAAAATTGCTGAATGTTTCCACTTTTTCAATTAAAGTATTCTTCTTGTTTTTACTATTTGAAAAAAAATTGTTGAAAAATCCTCCAAAAAAGTCATTGTCGGAATTATCTTCTTTAAAAAACGACCTGCTAAAAATATCGTTTTTGTTTTTTGAAGAAGATTGTGCCCCTTCTGATTTTTTGTCAGAAGAAGCACCTCTTTTTCTCTTGTTTTCACTTGAACTTTCAAGATCATCCCAAGGGTTAGACATAATTTTATTTTATATCCAACCTTATTTTATGATCTTTGATACAACTCCTGAAGCGACTGTTCGGCCACCTTCACGGATAGCAAAACGAAGTCCTTGCTCCATTGCAATGTGTGAAATCAACTTTACGCTAATTGTCACGTTATCGCCAGGCATAACCATTTCTTTGCCTGCTGGCAATGTGATTTCACCTGTAACATCTGTTGTGCGGAAGTAGAACTGTGGTCTGTATTTTGTAAAGAATGGGGTGTGTCTTCCACCTTCTTCTTGTTTCAAGACGTAGATTTCAGCTTCAAATTCTGTGTGTGGTGTGACTGAACCTGGTTTTGCGATAACCATACCACGCTCAACATCCTTCTTGTCAATACCACGGAGCAACAATCCTGCGTTATCACCAGCACGACCTTCGTCAAGCGATTTACGGAACATTTCAATTCCTGTCACGACTGATTTCTTGCTTTCTTCGTGAATACCGACCAATTCAACCTCTTCGTTCAATTTGACAACACCTCTTTCGATACGTCCAGTTGCAACTGTTCCACGTCCTGAAATTGTGAAGACATCTTCAACGGCCATCAAGAATGGTTTGTCAACATCACGTTCTGGTGTTGGGATGTAGTCATCAACAGCCTTCATCAAGTCAAGAATTCCTTGTGCGTATGGATTTGCAGCTGGATCTGGGTTCTCCAAAGCTTTCAAGGCAGAACCTTTGATGATAGGTGTGTTGTCGCCATCAAAGCCGTATTTTTTCAACAAATCTTTGATTTCCTCTTCAACAAGCATAATCATCTCCTCATCATCAACAAGGTCTGCTTTGTTCAGGAAAACGACAATCTTAGGGACACCAACCTGACGTGCTAACAAAATGTGTTCACGTGTCTGTGGCATAGGACCATCAGCAGCACTACAAACCAAGATAGCACCATCCATCTGAGCGGCACCTGTAATCATGTTCTTTACGTAGTCTGCGTGTCCTGGACAGTCAACGTGTGCATAGTGTCTTGCTTCTGTCTCATACTCAACGTGAGCTGTATTAATTGTAATACCACGGGCTTTTTCCTCTGGTGCTCCATCAATTTGGTCATATGCCTTTTTTTCGGCCATACCTTTAAGAGCCAAAACTGCTGTAATAGCAGCTGTCAATGTTGTTTTACCATGGTCAACGTGTCCAATTGTTCCAATGTTGACGTGTGGCTTGTTTCTGTTAAACGCTTCTTTTGCCATAACTAAAAAATAAAATTACATCAAGTGTCTGCTTGTAGAAATGGAAATTTAATTGTCAAGCTGGTAAAATTAGTTCAATAATTTGACAAAAAACTTTCTTATTTTGAATATTCACTCGGTTAGATACATAAGTAATATTCACGTGTCGGGTGAGATGCGTTATAAAGATAAGGATGTATGTTAAATATTTTCACAGCAAAAATAATCAAAAAAAAGAATCAAGAGATGATAATGAAAAAAATAAAGATCGTTTTTCGAAAAATTGAAAAAACTTACTTGACTTTTATTTATTTTTATAAACTTTTAGTTTAGTATTGGTTTAAATTGGATGTTTTATGGCAGGTTTTGATAATATTAATGGCAAATTGATAAGCTTTGTAGCTGATAAAAACGATAATTCAATTAAAAGTATAACTGATAAAACAATTGATGAAATTGCTTTGGAATGTTTGAAAAAAGCTAATTTTGATGGTTCAACCGATGAAGTTTTAGCAGAATTTTTGAGAATTCGTGAAAAACTTATTAATGCGGAGACGGAGGTGATGCAAAATAAAAAAAAAATACCACAAACTGTCTTTTATGACTACATTATTTGCTTGGAAGATGGGTTAAAAATGCAAATGTTGAAGCGTCACTTGAAGACAAAATATAATATGACATTCCAAGAATACAAGCAGAAATGGGGTTTGCCGATTGACTATCCATATGTCTGTGAGAAATATTCCAAAGTGCGTGCAAGAATTGCAGGGCATAGACGAAAAAAAGAGAAAAAATAAATTGATTATTGAAAATATTATTTGCTAGTTGCGCGGCCGCAGGCCTTGACTTGTCAAGGGCGGAGGTGGTCGGCAGCGGCCGCGCATGCCAAAGGCCCCGCACGTCCAGAGATGCAAAGTGCTTTTCGTGCGAAGGGGCTTTGGAGTAGGACATAGCTTCTTATCAAATACATCTAAGCGCTTGACAATTATTTGATTTTGATTGATCGGCGTGTTGTATGATTGATATAAATTGGATTGTTGAGCATCGCGAGAAGTTTGAACAGGCCATGCAAAAGCGCAATTTGACGCTAAATGTTGACGAGATTTTGGAAATACACCAGAAGCGAAAGAAGAAGATGTTTGAATTTGAGACAATGGCAAGTGAAAAAAACAAGCTTGCAAAGGAGGTTGGTGTACTTGCACAGCAGGGTAAATCTAAGGAAGAGCTGGCAGAATATATTGAACGTGGCAAGAAAATAGCGGATGATTTGGCGAGCTTAGATACCGATTTGCAATCAATCCAAATGGAGCTGACGAAGAAGTTGGCGGTTATTCCAAACATGGTTTTGGCCGATGTGCCGTTCGGCAAAGACGACAGCGAGAACTTTGAAATGCGCAAGTGGGGAACCAAGCCGAAGTTTGATTTTCAGCCACTGGAGCACACACAACTTGGCTTAAATACTGGCACACTTGACTTTGAACGTGCGGTTAAAATGTCTGGCAGTCGTTTTACAATTATGCGTGGTGAGTGCGCTAAATTAGAGCGCGAACTGCGAAATTTTATGAGTGGCGTTTGCAATGGGTTCGGTTTTGAAGAAATGTGGATACCTTTCATGGTGAACTACAAGGCCGCTTATAATGCTGGTCAACTGCCAAAATTTGAGGAGGACATTTTCAAAACAACGGAAGGCCATTACCTCATTCCGACAGCTGAAACGGCGCTTGTGAATGTGTATGCCGACAGCATTTTGAAGGAGGAAGACCTGCCAATTAGGATGTGTGCATACAGTCCATGCTTCCGCAGCGAGGCCGGCAGCGCTGGAAAAGACACCACAGGGATGATAAGACAGCACCAATTTACAAAGGTGGAGATTGTCGCGATCACAACCCCAGAGCGCGGAGAAGAAGAGCACGAGCACATGTTAAGCTGCGCGGAGACAATCTTGCAACGCCTCGGCTTGCCATATCGCGTGATGGTTTTGTGCGGCGGAGACATTGGCTTTTGCTCGGCCAAGACATACGATTTAGAGGTCTGGCTACCTGGGCAGAATAAATACCGCGAGATTTGCAGTTGTTCTACGACTACGAATTTCCAGTCGCGCCGTGCAAAAATCCGATACGAAAAAAAAGATGGCAAAAAGGACTATCCATATATGTTGAATTCATCTGCACTCGCAATTGGCCGCACCATTGTTGCACTGATGGAGAACTACCAAACTGCTGACGGCAAAGTAGATTTTGATAAGATTTTTAGCTTGCTGAAATGACAATTATTGGAATTCTTTTTGATATATTGATTTTCATGATGGCATCTGGTGCTGTTCTGTTTTTGTTTGTTGTGACACAATTTTTCTACACCCGCGCCAAACCAAGTGAAAAGTTTATCAGATTTTCTTGTCGCACATTGCAAGTTTTCGGTGTGATATGTTTTGCAATATTTTTGATACTATTTTTCAAGGAAATTGTCAGATTATTTAATTAAAATTATGATAATGAATATAGTTTTTAATACATTTGTTTTCTTGCTTGCGGTCGGCGGAACGTTGTTTGTATTGACGCTTACGCAAGCATTTTACAGAAACTGCAAAATCAAAGACAAGTTTATAAAATTCGGCTGTCGCTCGTTGCAGGTTATTGCTGTCTTGATGTTTGTACTCTACTGCATTATTCACACAATGTGGATTGTTGACATGATTGTCAAGCGCGGCGCATAATTACAGTGCGTTTTTTATCTCATTTAGCAATTCAATTACTTCCTCCAAGTCGCATTTTTCCTGACTGTCTGTTGTATTTGTGAACAAATTTTCTGCCCGCTGTGCGCCATTTTGTTCCTCCTTTACAAGTTTCATCTTTGCAAAGAACTCAACCGCTGCCATAAATATAATTTTATCAAAAGAAAGCCCCTGATTTTGTAATACAACCTTCTCAACGATTGGCGCAAATTTATCAACAATGCTGTTTGCTTGCTCTATTTTGTCCTTCCTGCACCACATTGAATAGTCATGTCCACAAAGCGAAAAACTCACTTTTTGGCATTCATTGGCAAGCATCATGTAGTCCTTTGGTGAAATGAAAATACTCACAGAAAGTCGTGTAAGCATCAGTGCTTTTTTTTACTTGTCAAGTTAGTGTTTGCGCTTTTGAATGCGGCTATACATCTTGCGGCTACTGTGTGTCTGCTTTGCCATTGGTGGCTGGACGTTTGTGCGGTATTTTTGGATAACGCGTCCCTTGTCAGTGCTGTAAATAGAGAACTCAACGCGCACTTTGTCTTGCGGAAAAACCTTGATTTTTTTCTCCTTGAAAATGCCTTTTAGATACGCCGTCACAATGACACCATTCTCCATTTTGACTTTGCAAATTCCGTTTGGAAGCACCTCTAACACTTCGCCATCCATCTCAACCATGCCTTGTTTTGGCTGTTTTTGTTTCTTTTCTTCACTGTTTTCATTGCGAAACTTCGCATTTTTACCTTCAGGAATAAACCTCTTAGCTGCCATTTTAAATAAAAACAGGCTTGTATTGTTTAGTTTTTTTTAAAGTCAATGTTTGTTAATCACATGTCAAATAAGTATTCGCGAAATATGTTTTTTGTTAATAGTCAATATTGTCTCAAATTTCATCAATCCTCCA
>JAFUUN010000095.1 GCA_017477855.1 Rickettsiales bacterium
CACGCCCTCGCGGTTTGGCTGCGCCTCGTTCCTCGGCGGTCAAACCCGCTCCGCCCGCGCAACATATCAGTTATTTTCCCTCCTCACAAACAATATCTTCTCGCCATTGCTTGACAAAGTAATATGATCACCCTCTTTGATATTCTCGCGCAAAATGTGTTGTGCGATCGTATCTTCAACCTCCTTTTGGATAACCCGCTTCAATGGGCGCGCACCATAGGTTGGATCATATCCCTTGTCCGACAAGAACTGTTTTGCCTTGTCATCAAGTGTAAGAGTGATATTGCGCTCCTGCAATTTGCGATTTAGCCATGCCAGCTGTATGTCAATAATCTTGTCAATGTGCTCTTTTTTGAGGCGGTTGAAACAGATTATCTCATCAATACGATTTATGAACTCTGGGCGGAAAAAGCTGGTAATTTCATGCATAATATTCTCCTCCAAGTCCTTCTGCTTGATGTCTGGCTTGTCATTGATAATCTGTGTCCCCAAGTTAGAAGTCATGATGATAATCGTATTGGTGAAGTTGATTGTCTTCCCGTGGCTATCCGTCAACCTTCCATCATCCAGCACCTGCAACAACAGATTAAAGATGTCAGGATGTGCCTTTTCCACCTCATCCAGCAACACAACCTGATATGGCCGTCTCCTCACTGCCTCAGTGAGCTTTCCACCTTCTTCGTATCCCACATATCCCGGAGGAGAACCAATCATCTTTGTGACATCATTCTTCTCCATGAATTCGGACATATCAAGGCGCGTCATGGCTTTTTCATCGTCAAACATGAAACGTGCCAATGCCTTTGCAAGCTCTGTTTTTCCTACTCCTGTTGATCCTACGAACATGAACGAACCAATAGGACGATTATCACTTGATAAACCAATCCTTGACCTACGAATAGCATTTGCAATAGCACTTATAGCTTGGTCTTGTCCTACAACCTTCTTTGCCAGTTCGGTCTCTATTGTCAACAGTTTTTGTTTTTCACTGGCCATCATTTTGTCTACTGGAATACCAGTCATTTTTGACACAACATATGCCACATCATCACTGTGAACTGTCTCACGGATTAACGACAAGCCACTGTTTTTCATCTCTTCGGTAAGGGTTTCCAGTTCTTTCTTTGCATTCGGAATTGTCTCATAAGTCAACTGGCTGGCTGTTGCTAAATCTCCCTTTTGTTTAGCTTGTTCTGCCTGAAATTCATAATCTGCAATTTTCTCTTTCAGCTCCTTAACCTTGCCAACCTTCAACTTTTCGGCCTCCCATTTAGCATTAAGTTCATGCAGTTGCTCACTCAAATCACGGAGTTCCTCTCTTGTCTTTTCCAGCTTTTTCTTACTTTCATCATCTTCCTCACGTTTTAGTGCCTCTTCTGCGATTTTCAAATTCCATATCTTTCGCTCCAAATCATCAATTTGTTCTGGCTTACTATTTATCTGCATCCTCACACGACTGGCTGTCTCATCCATTAGGTCAATGGCCTTGTCCGGTAAAAACCTATCATTGATATATTTCTCTGACAAATGCACTGCCGCTAATATTGCCCCATCACTGATTTGCACACCATGATGTGTCTCATATTTTGAACGAATTCCACGCAAGATTGCAATGCTGTCTTCCTCATTTGGTTCCTCCACCATCACAGGTTGAAAACGTCTCGCCAGCGCTGGATCTTTTTCAATGTATTTACGATATTCATCAACTGTTGTGGCACCAATACAGTGGAGAAGGCCGCGCGACAATGCTGGTTTCAGCAAATTTGATGCGTCCATAGCTCCGCTTGTAGCACCTGCCCCAACGAGAGTATGTATCTCATCAATGAACATGATTATTTCACCATCACTTTTTTCAACTTCGTTTAGGACAGCTTTTAACCTCTCCTCAAACTCACCGCGATACTTTGCCCCAGCAATCAGAGCCCCCATGTCAAGTTCCACAATGCGTTTGCCTTTGAGATTTTCCGGAACATCATTCTTGAAAATACGCAAAGCAAGTCCTTCCACGATTGCTGTCTTTCCAACCCCAGCATCACCGATAAGAACTGGGTTATTCTTTGACCTCCGCGACAAAATCTGTATTGCTCGTCTTATTTCCTCGTCCCTACCAATTATTGGATCAATCTTGCCTTTGCTTGCCAAATCAGTCAAATCCCTACCATATTTCTTGCATGCATAGAACAAATCTTCCGCATTTGCACTATTTGCCTGACGTCCACCGCGCAGTTGAAGAATTGCTTGGTTAAGTGCCCGTGGGGTAAGTCCGGCTTCGTTCAGCATTTTCGCAACCGCACTGTGCGACATCTGCAACATTGCCTCATATATGCACTCAATGGTGGTATATTCATCGTTGTATTTCTTAGCATTTTGTTCGGCCTTGCCAAGCATCTCTGCAAAATCACGGGAGTAGTAAATCTGTCCTGCTCCACTGCCCTCAACGATTGGTTTCTTGCCGAGCTCTTCCGTCAACTTTGACCGCAACAGCATTTCATTGACCTTGCATATCTGGTTGATGTCTCTGACAATGCCTGCATCTTCACTGTCAAGCAGAATTTTCAGCAAGTGCTCCAAGCAAATCTGCTGATGATGATATGACGCAGCCACTGTTTCTGCCTCACTTATCACTCCTCTTGCCTTTTCTGTAAATTTCTCCAAGTTCATATCAATCCTATAAACCTACTATTAGATATAGTTTTTTTTGAGGTGTTTTCAAGAGGGAGGGGTGCGCGGCCGCAGGCCGTGAGTTGTGAATGGCAGGATAGACGGCAGCGGCCGCGCATGCCAAAGGCCCCGCACGTCCAGTGTAGCACCCGCTTTTCGTGCGAAGGGGCTTTGGCGGGAGACCAGCAATTTTTTAAATTTTTGGCAATTAATGTTGCGCTGGGCGGAGCGAGTTTGGCCGCCGAGCGGGAAGGTGCAGAGCGCCGACAGGGAGCGAGGCGTAGCCAAACCGCGAGGGC
>JAFUUN010000096.1 GCA_017477855.1 Rickettsiales bacterium
AGAGAGAGAGAGAGAGAGAGTAATTTAAGAACTTCATTATCTCTTAAATTTAAAAAATCTTTTACACTTATAGAACTTTCTATTGTTCTTCTTATATTATCACTTCTTGTAGGATCTTTATTAGTTGGAAGACAGATTGTTGATCGTGCCAAGATACAACGTATTATTTTTGAATTTGATTACTATGAGAAAGCTTTTCATCAGTTTTATGATACATATAGGGTGGTGCCGGGGAATTTGGATGAGAAAAAATGTAATAAACATACGGTTTTTAGAAATTTTGATACAAACGCTTGTACATATAACGCCAAACATAGTTCTTATTCATTAGTTACTAAAATTAATAACCATAAATTGAATGGTTCTTATAATACGTTAAGGCCATATACGGCGTCTATGGTAGAATTATATTTAGCCGGACTCATAGATAAATGGGATGGATATCGTAAGATATACATGGAAAATGATAAAATTCCAATTGCATTGGATGATGACAATGGTTATTTAAATACATATACAAACATACATGCATTGTTCCCATCGTCAAGCTATGATAAAATGATTTTTATATCATATAACGGCTGGAAGAAAGTTGAAGGAAATATCTACAAATGGGGAATGCAGAGATACTTAAATTACAATACAGATAATGAGATATTTAATCTTGAATGGTATAAAAATATTGACAATCACAATACCATTATGATGAAATATCTTGAAAGTTCCGAATGGAGTGGTGGATATATTACTTCAACAACAAAAAAAGCTGCAATAGATTCCAAGCTAACATCAGAATTGGATGCGAAAATAGATGACGGTCGTCCTGGTACGGGTAGATTTTTGGCTTTCAAAACAGTAAATGAAGAGAAATATTGCTATGATAAAAAAGCCAATGAAGCTCACAAAGCAATTTATAATTCTGACACAAACAATAAATATGGTTGTAATATCATCAAAGTAATGGAAGATGTGAAATGATGATATATTATTAGATTTAAGTTTCTAATAAGTAAATAAAAAACGGGTCGGTCTTGCTTGAAAGAGTGAGGCCGATTTTTTTTATTGCGTTGGGCGCAATATTTCCACTTGCAATTTATAATTATCCATTTTCACTAAATTCAGTGGCCGGGTAGCAAAGTTGGTCTAATGCAGAGGATTGCAAATCCTTGATCATGGGTTCGAATCCCATTCTGGCCTCGCTGATTTTATGGGAAAACTTTTCACTTACATCACCAAGAAAAGTGTAATTGTCGCCGTGTTTTGTTGTCTTTTTGTAGCACATGGTGCCGTGTCTCACGCATCAAAAAACAGTGAAATCACATTGTCAATGGCCATGTCAAATGACTTCCCACCGTTTGATTTTACGAACAAAAACAACGAAAATATCGGCGTTGATGTTGACATTTTGGCAGAAATCACCAAGCGCACGGGCATCAAATTTGAGCTGAAAATCATGTCGTTCGGGTCAATCATTGCGGCCATCACGACAGGAAAAGTTGACGGCGCAATCAGCGGCATGACAGTCACGGAAGACCGAAAAAAGAGCGTTGACTTCACAATTCCATACTACCGCGCAAACTACGCACTGATTTACAAAACCTCCGACAATGTCAAAAACCTTGCTGAATTAGAGACCAAACAAGTCGGCTCGCAAACTGGCACAATCATGTATGACTACCTCGTGGACTACAACAAGACCATAACAAAGCGGAATAGAAAGCTGGTTTTGTCCTCTTTTGATGATAATGCAGTCGGCATTCAAGCCGTGCGAAGCGAAAAGTTAAGTGCATATTTGCTGGAAGAATTGCAGGGAAAATCCTTCTGCGCGCGCCACAATGATTTGTCATATATTACCATCAAAAATGACAAGGGGAATTACGCCATTGCGCTTAAAAAGGGCTCAAAATACGTAGCTACAATCAACAATGCCATTGTGGCCATGCAAAAAGACGGCACAATCAAACGCATCATTGACAAGTGGGAGAAGCAACACATCCAGTCAACACTGGACGAGGAGCACAAAACACAGCACCGCGCGGCGCTACTTGGCATTGCAAAAAGTGCAATTTACACAATTCAATATTCACTAATTTCAATGTTTTTCGGACTGCTGTTTGGTCTCATTTTTACACTAATGATGTATTCAAACGTGAAAATTTTATACTGCATTTCAAAGATTTATGTCTCGGTCATCCGCGGCACGCCACTGTTATTGCAGCTCAGCATCGTATATTTTGGCGTCTCACATCTAATTGGCGTGAACCTGTCGGTTTTCATGTCTGGCATAATCGCATTCTCGTTCAATTCTGGCGCATATGTTGTTGAGATAATCCGCAGCGGCATTCGCTCGCTGGACAAAGGACAATTTGAGGCTTGCAAAAGCTTGAATTTGACGAAATATTCAGCCATCAAAGATATCTATATCCCGCAAATTGTTCACAACATTTTTCCAGCACTCATTAATGAATTCATTGCGTTAATAAAGGAGAGTTCGCTGATTTCCGTCATCGGCGGATATGAAATTATGAAAAATACGAATATCGTGATAGCCCAGTATTATGACTACTTCATGCCACTTTTAGTTGCTGGAATTACTTATTACGCAATGACTGTTTCACTGGAAGTATTTGCGCATTATTGGGAAAAGAGATATAAGTATTAAAGTGTTCCGCACTCGGCGCGTGCCAACCTGTCAGCCTCGTTGTTCAAATTATTGTCTGCATGTCCTTTAACCCAGTGCCAAGTGACATCGTGCTTGTCAACAAGAGGTAAAATCTGTTGCCACAAATCCTGATTTGCAACTGGTTTGTGCTCGGAGTTTCTCCATTTGTTTTTCTCCCACTTCTTGCGCCAAACTGTTGCGCCGTCCATGGCATACTTACTATCTGTAAAAATCTCAATCTCACACGGACGAATAATTGTCTTCAAGGCCTCTAAAATAGCGGTCAATTCCATACGATTATTGGTTGTCATTTTCTCTCCACCGCTGAGTGTTTTCTTAACGGTTTCCGTCCGTCCGCTTGCACCAGGAATTTCACAAAT
>JAFUUN010000097.1 GCA_017477855.1 Rickettsiales bacterium
CATTTTCTTATTGTCCTCTGCGCCTCTGTTTCTGAAATTTCCACCGTAATATCCCACAATGAAAAGCTACAATATCAATATAATTGTCAAGGTTTTAGTTGTTGCGCGGCGCGGATCGCGTTTGGCCGCCGAGCGGAGCCCGAGCGGAGCGAGGGCGGATGGAGCGAGGCGGTGCCAAATGGCGAGGGCGTGGCCTCGGGCAGCGCAACATCAAAAAGCATCAATCATCGTTATCTTCCTTGCTTGGTTTCTCGTCTTGATTGTAATCAATGTATTCATTTTCTGCTTCTTTGCGCTCTTTTTTCTCCTGAATTTCAACACAATATCTGCAAATTGGTCGCATAATAAGGCGGTTTATGCCAATTTCGTTGCCACTTTCCTCACAGTAGCCATAAGTATCCATATCAATTTTGTTGATATTCTCTTCAATCTTGATCGCCAATTTTCTCAAACGGTCTTTTTTACGCAATTCTTGGAGTGTGTCAACTTCAATACTCATTGCATCACTTTCGTCATTAGATCTTCTATCAATATCTTCAACTTGAATTTCTGCATTTAATTTTTTCTGTGTTTCTGCCAGCCATTTTTGAAGAATAACCTTGAAATATGCACGGTGTTTGTCGCACATGTATTCATCATTTGCGGTGCGTGGGTCATAATTATCTGGTAATTCAACAATTTTTCCTCCAACTTCAACCTGCATAAAAAACAACGGCTCCGTGTATTTGATTTTTTATAATTGTCAAGAAAGTTGCGCTGCCCGAGGCCACGCCCTCGCCGTTTGGCTGCGCCTCGTTCCTCGTCGGCCAAACGCGCTCCGCGCCCGCGCAACTAAAACCTAACCGGCAACTCAAACTGCTTGATATCAATAAACTGCTTTGTGAGCGCATTTGACAAAACAACAATTTTCTGCACATTGTCACTTGTTGTGCTAATTTTTTGCAACCGTGAGATAAAATAATATATTATCTTTTCCAGCAATGAAATCTTCAAAACACGCGGCAAGGCTTTGAAATTAGTGTCTATAACAGCCCATAAATTATTGACCGCTTGTCTGATTTTGTTTGAAATTACGCTAATATTTTCACCATTAATTTCACTATAAGTTGACAAAAAGTCAGCAATTTTGCAAACATTCAAATTAATTAAAATGTTCGCAAAAGCAACAGAATTTTCGCTCATGTCAGCATAAATACTAATCTCGTCATCCGTTAGGTCATTGTGTTGTTTGGATAAAATCTTGCGGCAATCGTTCTTTGATAGGGTCAACTTTTCCTCATTGCAACGGGAGTAAATCGTATCCAATAATGCTGAAATTTTGTGGTTAATGATAAAGAAAAATGTGTTCTTTGTTGGTTCTTCAATGGACTTTAACAGCGCATTCACACCGTTGATATTGATGGAATTTATATCATCAATAAGAACAAATTTATAACCATAAGTTGATTTTAGTGACAAAAACCCGTCCAGAAGTTCCTTAACCTTCTCTACACTAATTTCTTTCCCATCAGAAGATTGCAAAATAAATACATCCGGGTGTCTGTTTTCTTGCAACAACTGCAAATTCGTCTGCACCATGTCCTCATTTTGTGCCTTTGATAAGATCATCTGGCAAATCAACCAATAGGCAAAAGTGGCTTTGCCTATGCCAAACGAACCACTTAACATCGTTGCGGGGTGAAGCTTGTTATTCTGAAATTGTTGTAAAATTCTCTCTCCAACCGCATC
>JAFUUN010000014.1 GCA_017477855.1 Rickettsiales bacterium
CGGCTCATTGACGTAGTTTGCTGTGTCGGTGATATGTTGAGCTTGTTCTGTGTATTGTTGTTCAGGTTGTTGTGTGGTTTGTTCTGTGTATTGTAGTTCAGGTTGTTGTTGTTGAACTTCAACATTTTGTTGTGAAACTGTAATTTCATTAATCTGTGATATTTCCACGGTGTCTGGTTGTTGAGGAATTTCAACGGTGTGAGCTTGTTCTGCAATTGTGTCCGGTTGAGCTTGTTCTGTGTTGGTTTCAACAACTTGTTGTTCAACATAATTTTTATCCTCAACTGTCTGAACTTGATTGCTATCCCGTCGTATCGCTTCCGTTGTTGTACGGTTTGTTGATTGAACTTTGTTTGCATCGTCAATGTTTGCTGTATTGTTTTTATTAGCGTTTATATTTTGTGGCATCGTTTGATTGTCGGCATTATTCTGCGTCACATCATGGTTGACATTCTTTCGTGGCGCATTCGTGGTCACTTGGTTGGCCTGTTGAACGATATTATTATCCACGTCGATAGTTTTATCCGCATTTTTCACTACACCTCTATTTTCACTTGCTTGGGCCATTTCCGTCGGAGTCGTATTATATTTTGCATTCTTCTCAACAACTTTTTCACCTATTGTGATTTTATCTTTATTTCTACTACTTCCTTCATCAATGTATGCCTTTTTATCTATTGTTGTTGTATTGCCTTCTTCATGATGAATGATTGTTTGTTTTTCAATGTTTTTAACATCGGTAACAGTAGTTTTGTTTTGAATTTGTTCAACACTTTTTACGTTAGTTTTGCTAATATTTTGTCCACCTTCCTGTGTTGTAATATTATCTTCACCTTGTCTTTTTCCATTTTGTACAAATTTATTATTTTGGCTTAATCTATCTTGGTTTACATAATTGCGCGTTCTTTTGCTTTCTGCTGTATTACTCTTAACTTGTTGTTGCTTATCATGCATTGTTGTTACTTTTTTACCAGTTGCCGCTTTCTTATTAGATGATGTTTGTTTAATATTTTTGTTTGCTCCTTGTTCGCCAGATGACTTTTCGGCTACTTGTTTACCGTCATTTACCGCCTGCATAGCGTTACTGACAAAATCATTGTCAGTATTTTTTACATCAGAAGTATTTTTTTTGCTGCCTATTTTTTTATCTTGTTTTGCCATTTTGCTAAAATCAATATCTGGTTTGTCGCCTTTGGATTGTAATTTATTTAGTCCTTCCGGATTCGCATTCGCGCCCCCTCTACTCACGCCGCTTGATTTTACTCCTTTGCCATTGAGCGGTCCTTTGATATTATCACCATTCAACAATTCCCGGGTATTCTGTCCATTATGCATTTCTGAGATATTGCTGTTATTAACCGTGTTTGCTTTGCTATCGTTGTCAAATAATTGCCCTGCATTACCATTATTTAACATGTCCCTCAAACCATTCGGCATTTGTTTATTGGTGCCAGATCGTTGTGGACGTATGTTTGGATAATCGTTCTGTATTGGTGGATTTGTAAGAAAGTTGTTGTAATTGTCGGGAATACCACTGTCTCGTGGCATCATATTATTATTTGACGCCCATTCAGAGGAATACTTTGAAAACCTTTCAGCAATTTTACCTGCAAGCTCTTTAAATTGTTTTTTCTTATCAATTTCAACAACTTCTGCCATTATTCCCATTGCAGAGTTAGCAAATGCTCCAAGTGGTTTACCAACTTGTTGTTCGGCATCCGCGATACTTCCTGCCATGCTTTCAGGCATTAATGCATCAGCAGCCATCTTTGCTATTTTTGAGCCCCAATCTGTAATGAATGACAGCAAGAAAAATTTCAGCACACCGAGTAATAAGCCACCGAAAATTTCTTTATATGCAGCAAAAACACTGTTTATTCCATCAATAACCCATGCGTAAAGTTTTATAACAGGAAAAATCCAAAATAGCTTGAATTCAAATTTAACACGCCAACAAATATCCACATCTATTGCTTCAAGAAATGCTTTATAGACAAATCCCATTAACAAACAAAAAAAGCCCATTTCAAAGGCAAGATGAGTAAAAGTATGTAGCATTCTTATTAGTGTTTTTTTGAGAGTTCCCTCGTGCGATTTAAAAAAACTTATCAATGCGTAAAACGGAAGAAGCATAATAATTTGCCCTAAATCCATCAAGACGAGAACTAACGACCATACCCAGCTGACAACAGTTTTCACGTATCTTATAATGCCAGTTCCAAGAAGAGGAAGCCAACCAAGATAAACTGGCCAATATATTATATCATTAGCAAGCGATGATATTTTGTATATCAACTGTTTTGAAGTCATCATTTGGATACTCTCATCAAAGAACTCGTAAGGATTTGTGTAGTGCAAAGATGCACCATAAATCGATGATCCTATTTCTAATATACCTGCAGCAAATCGCTCTGCATATCTAAATAGTGTAGGCCATAATAATTCATCTATAAATGCATAATTATCTGGATCTGTGGCCCACATTAATATCAAGAATTTTTTCCAGTCCTTAGTGTATGTAGGCATGGCAAGCATTTTTGTTTTATTCAAAAAGCCAATTCCAAATGAAAAGACAAACCATAGCGCGAAGAAAATTTT
Organism: Rickettsiales bacterium; assembly: GCA_017477855.1. Classification (GTDB taxonomy): domain Bacteria; phylum Pseudomonadota; class Alphaproteobacteria; order Rickettsiales; family Deianiraeaceae; genus UBA4311. Next base: position 2,599 of record JAFUUN010000014.1, read on the forward strand.
TGCAAACGTAAAGAACGGATTTGTAATGATTTTGTTGCGCGCTTGAAAGAAAAGTCCCTCGTTTAATCTATCTATTTTAATTAGCCAATTTTCTATTGCTGGTTTTACCTCATCATTTTGTATGCTGCTCAAAGAAATGGTTGAATTTTTTGGCTTAAATGCAATTTTACTAATATCACCATCTACATTTTGATAAGTAGTTGCGATAAGCA
>JAFUUN010000098.1 GCA_017477855.1 Rickettsiales bacterium
CATTTGGAGGACATCCAAAACCAAATGAAAAGTGGTGAGAAACATTATAACAAACTGCTTGAAGATTTCAAAGAGAAAAATTTGGTTGTAATTATTCATAGAGACGCACAAAAACCAGCATTGCACCGTATTACAGTGGTTGACCCGAATAATGATGAGCAGATAAAGAATTTGAATATAAATGTCGTAAATGAGGAAGGAAGTGCCACAAAGCCAATAAAAATTTCAACATGGACGCACGGCACATGGGCTGAGGATCACGCGCTTGAAAAGACATTTCGCAATCGCTATAAGGAGGCCGATTGCTATATGCTTTTCAGCAACAGTCCTCACAATGGCCCATATGCAACCACAAGTGATAGCAAGGCAAGAGCTGTAAATCAGTCAAGGATTATAAACAAAATTTTAGCACAAAACAAGAACAAAACCAAGGAGCTCACAAGTGGCGGATGCAGTTTAGGCATTTGGCATCACCTTAATGTTATAGATAACCTGGATATTTCCAATTTGAATGCTAATGATAAGTTTAACATTCAACTTAAATGGATACCGACTTTTGGCCCGTTTATAACATCCGTTGACGAACAAGCAGAGCTGTTTAAAAAGGTTGTCAAAAAGCCGGAAATCAAGCGGATAATTCACGATATTGACTTTGATATTGCGCCTAAACGTGCGTACAAGTTTCATGACCCGAAAGCTACGTTGGAATTCTACAATAACTGTTATTGCGATGCGGAGGTTATTGGAATTTTGAACCACAAACTAAATGATAAAACGCGCGAAAAAATCAATAAAATTGACCCAAATAGGAAGACATTTTTGGAAAAATTGATGTTGGTCATCACAACTATTTGTCTGATTGCAAGTATGATAGGACTGATAATTATATTCGCAAGAAACAACAATCAAAATAGATCGGTAAATAACGAAAACAGTGCAAACAATCTTGGTACAATTAATAAAACAAATGAAAATACAATTAGCTAATTAAATCATTGCGCTGACTGAGGCCATGCCATCGCTGTTTTTCACATCCTTACTACGCTCGTCTGAAGAACACTCTTGGCTTGCGTAACACGAATTTTAATCAGGTTGCTAATTTATCAACGGATTTAGTGCACTCTTTTTATAAGGAGTTTTTATGACAATATCACTGCTTGGCATGATTTTTAGTAATGTTCCCTGAGGAATTGAGAACACAGGATCAAGGTCATCTGTTATGCCATCGGTCATTTTATCAGCAATGTCCTGGGCCGTATCAATCATGCTTTGTGCTGCTGCTGTTGAAGGAGAAATTGCGGTTGATGAAATAACACCATTTGTTGTAATGTGAGAGCCCTTGATGCCCGCTATTTTCTCAACCGCAACGGCCGTTCCGAGTGTAATGAATGAATAGAGTAAGGCATTTCTAAATAGTTCACCGTATCTCGTGTCTATATCTCCTTCAAGCCCTTTTTTACCACTTTGGTCGTATGTGTCGGCGCTCATTGAAACTACCAATCCATCTGGCCTGATAATCTTGTTCCATGTGAGTAATATTCTTGTCTGCACTGTACTTGTAGCGGTTGTGTATGACCCGTAAAGTCGTGAGCCGCGTGGTATTAAAACATAATCGCCCATTTCACCAAGCACATCAACTGAAACAACTGCCCTTACAGCACCAGGACTTTCGGAATTTATAGCTGTTTCCAGCACACCTTCAATCACTTTTCCAGTTGCTATTGTGTATTCCAAATCTTGTAACCTTGTCTCATTTGTATTATCTTTTTCATCTTCTTTCTTTGTCTGTTTGACTGTCACACTTGATGGGTCAAGGATGTAAAAACTGTCTGTTAATGCACCCTGTGACGGTTGATCAGACGAACCACCCTTGCTGTTCATCAGGAACATTTTTTCAAGAGCACTTTTTTCTTTGTTTTTTTTTGCTTTATTATTGGCTGCATTTGTTTTTACATCTCGTCCAGTTCTGGTCTCCGGCGTTAATGCTGATTCGCCGTTTTGTCCTGAAAGAGGAGAACCCGGCAGACCAGGCATATTTCCTTTTTTCTTATCTTCTTTTTTTTTCTCTTCAACAACAATTTTTTCCACCTTTGGAACTTCTGGTACAGCCGGCAAATTCAACGAAGGAACCGGAACGTTGCTGATATTTTCCGCGTTGACAATACTCTGATCGTCTATTGATGCCAACTTTCTTACATTTACTTTTTCTTGTGACGGCGAACTTCTAATCTCTTCTGGTTTGGCCTTTCTAAACCCTTCTTCTTGTCTTTTGGCTTCATTTGCGGTTGAATAGCTATATTTTTTTTTTTCTTTCTTCTTTACTGTTGGTTCCTGTGCTGCTTTGACAGAAAAAAACATTTTATATCCTATCAAAATAGCCGATATTGTAAAAATTGCATATTTTGCATACTTGGTGGCGGCTTTTTGTGCCAATTTTGGTTTCTGTTTTTTTACTTCCTCTTCCTGTTGTTTTTCTGCATTTTGTATATCCTTTTCAAGCTGCTTTTCTAAATCGCTTGCGTCG